>CANSWQ010000070.1 GCA_947650775.1 uncultured Mycoplasmatota bacterium | reverse complement strand
GTTGTTGTAATTACTAATTTATCTAAAGATTCTTTAAGAGAAATAGAAACAGAAATTACAGAATTTATGATGGAAGAAAAAAAGAAGTATGCCCGTGGTTTAAAGGGTGAAGATTAGTTTTATGAATAAAAATTTATCTAAAAAAAAGTTAAGAATTATGCAAGTTAGTTTTGCTTTAGTATTTTTATTTTTTATAATATTTTTGATTTTACCTAAAAATTATACAAAAATTTATAATGTTGATAATATAGAAGTAACAGAAAAGTATAATAAAAAAAATAAAACATATTATTTTACTTTTAAAAAAGATGATAAATTATTGGATTTTTTAAGTGAAAATAAATACTCTAGTGATAGAGAACTCATTTCTAAAATAGATGTTTTTAAAGATGATAATGATAATTTTTGCTTAGTACCAGTAAGTAAAAAAATTGATTTTAAACCGATATGTATACAAGATGATGAAAATATACATTATTCATTAGTTAATGAAGATTTAAAAAATATGATTGCAAAATATTTAAAAAAAGAAAATAAATTAATTGATACTTATGAAGATTATGAAATATATAATGATAAGTTTACTTATTTGTTATGGAATTATAATGGTTTTTATTTTATTAATAAAGATACAAAAAAGAAAATTAATATTTTAGATAAAGAAATGTATAACATTAGTCTAGCTGGTTATACAAATGATTATTTAGTTATTCCTGATTATACGGCAGAATATACTTTTAATAATTACTATACTATTGATTTTAAAAATGGTAATTTAAAAAAGAAAAAGATAGATAGAAATGTATATTTTGATTCTTATTTTATAGGGTATCAAAAAAATGATATTTATATTGTGGATAATAAAGAAAGTATAATGTATGAGTTTGATGCTAAAAAAGGTGAAATCGATAAAATAAAAGCAAAAATATTAAATAATGGAAGTTGGGAAAATGTTAATATTAAAACATTAATAAATAAAAAACAAGAATTTTCTTATAAAACTAATTATAAATATACTTTTATAGATAATAAGATTTATCTTAATTATATAAATAGTGATTTAAAAAAATTAGTCGCAGATAATGTAAGTAATATTGTGAGAATTAAAGATAAAGACATATTCTATTTAAAAGATTCAACTTTATATCATTTTAATGAATTAATAGGTGAAGAAAAATTGCTTACACATTTTGAGTGGAATTTTAATAGTAATAATATGATTTTTATAAATTAACCAATCTGGACTTTTATCATATCTTAATATTAGGAGTGATAAAAGTGGACGAAAATAAATATTTTACATATTATACAATTGAAAAAGGAGATAATCTATATGAAATATCTCGTAAGTATAATATAAATCCTAAGTTACTTGCAGCGATGAATGGTATTGAAGATAATGAATATATTTATCCAGGTCAAGAACTTATGATACCTAAGAGTGGGTATAGCTATTATATAACTGGTGATGGGGATACATTAAAAGGTGTAGCAGATGCTTTTAGAACAGATGTTGATAAACTTACAAACTTTAATAAAACTATATATTTATTACCAGATCAAATTTTAGTTTATAAAGATGGTAGATAAACTCCTTTTAGGGAGTTTTTTCCTTGATTTAATAGATATATTTATATATAATAAGTGGTAAAGGAATGATGTTATGATTTTTACAAATGATATTTTTAGATTTATAGGAGATGCTTTAAAAGCGGATGGCTATAAAAATATTATAGAGGTTCCTATAAATGTTATAGAAGAGAAAATAAATGAGTTTTTAAGGAGAAAATTAAATATAAGTGATGATTCTATTGATAATAGTAATTTACTTAGAATGTTAGAGAGTTTTTTAGATGGACAACATAATAAAGATCAAATGATGGCTGTCTTTACTTTCTATTTATTATGGATTATTACAATGCATCAAGGTTTTGAAATGGTTTGGAGAATAGACGATGTTACTGAACCACATTTTAGAGCGAGTGAATTTTATCCTGGAAAAATTGATTCATTAGTTACAAGTAAGAATATTGATTATGTTGGTACTTTTAACTTTGTTATGAGTGAAACAAAAAAACTTTTAAATAATGATAATAGGGGTAGAGCATGATTACTTTAACTAATGATTTAAGTAAGGCAAAATTTGTAACACATGCGGGTAATTTTCATGCTGATGATGTCTTTAGTACAGTTTTTATGTCTAAATTATTTGGTGATATAACTGTTATACGTTTAAAAGATTATGATGATAATGATTCATCTAAAATAGCTTATGATATTGGTAGAGGTAGATTTGATCACCATCAAGCTGAATATGATAAGAAACATGATAATGGAATTCATTATTGTGGGTTTGGTCTTCTTTGGCAAGAGTATGGGCTAGAATATTTAAAAAAATTAAATGTTAGTAATCCTGCAGATGTTTTTCAAGTTTTTGATTATTTGTTAGTAACTAATATTGATGCTTTTGATAATGGAGAAGCAGATATTGAAAAAGATTTTAATGTTTATACTATTCCTAGTTTAATTGAGATGTTTAGACCAAAGATGAATACTAATGAGACAGAAGATGAATGTTTTTTAAAAGCTTGCCATTTTGCAGAGTATTGGTTTGATAGAATAATTGAGGAAGCTATAATAAAGGTTCTGGTTATAGAAAAAATTAGAGAACTTAGTAAGAATATTCAAAATAAAATTTTAGTTTTAGATGAATTTATTCCATATGAGTATGCTATATTTTATCTTAATTTAGATGTAGATTTTGTTGTATATCCTTCTAATAGAGGAGGTTGGGCAGCAAGAGCAGTACCAACACATTATAAAGGTTTTATTAAAAGAGTGCCTTTTAAAGAAGAATGGGCAGGACTTAGAGATGAAGAACTAGCAAGTGTTAGTGGAATTGAAACGGCTGGATTTTGTCATAATAAATTATTTTTATTTACAGCTAAAACACGTGAAGATGCATTAAAAGCGGCAGAAATTTGTGAAGAATTAAAAAATAATATGAAAGTTAGGAATTTATAAATGAATAGAAGAGAATTATTGAATTTAAAAAGAAGGGCAATTGCTTTAACTCTTGCAAGTGCTTGTACTTTAGGATTAGCGGGATGTAGTGGAAATAGTGATAATGCTAGTAAATCATCAGATGAATTGGCTATTTTAAATGATGATGTTGAGAGAAAAGAACAATTTTTATGTATTTATGAAGATAAAGCGATTATTATTGAACCAAAGTCTTATAGTTATTATAATCATGGCTCATATTATGAAGTTTCATTAGATAATACTTTTGATATGTTGTTACCTATGTCTCAATATATATTTTTTAAGAAGGATAGTGTAATCATGGCTGAAGATTATGTGGCACTTGTTTGTGGACCAGATTTTCCAATTGAATATATAAGAAGTGAAGATTATATTAAATCAAGATAGACTTTAATTGAAGTCTTTTTCTTTTTCCTTAATATTATTGATAATATATAAATTATTTTAACAAATATTTAACGATGTTTACTATAAGGAAACTTTTTCTTGACAAATTATGACATCTAATATATATTTATATTATATGAGAGTATGATATGATAAAATAAGACATATTTTTATATTAAATATTTATCTAGTTATGATGAGCAGTATGGTCTTAACTACAAAATTGTGGGAGGGATGATATGAAAACAGTTGATAAATATGTAGAATTTAAAAGTAAATATAAAGATTATGTAGTAATTGTAAAGTCTGGAAACTTTTATTATTCTTTTGGAGAAGATGCTTATATCTTAAAATATTTTTTTAATTATCAGATTAGAGATGATAAAGTAGGTTTTCCACTTAATGCGAAAGCGAAAGTTAAAAGTGTTCTTAATAGACATAATGTTAATGTTTTAGAAATTATTGATGATTATGCTTATGTTTTAGAAACGAAAAATACTAATGAATATGATATTAAACTAAAAGAAGCGAAATCTAATATTTTAATAGGTAATATGCTTGATAATTTAATGGAACGGATTGAAGTTAAAGTTAAACAAGAAGAAGCTAATTATAAACTTATTAAGGAGTTTGTAGATGAACTCTAACTTTTCTTTACTTAATAATAGTAAAAAGACTATTGCCTATATTAATAAACAACTTATAAATTATCCAAAAAGTGAAATGGTTTTAAAACAGAATATGGAAAAGAATATGTATGAAATTATTGAACTTATTTTCTCTTATAGTATTAGTGATGTAGAAAGAATTAAACTTAAATATTTGAAAGATTTAATTATTAAACTTTCAATGTTGGATTTTTATGTGGCTACTTCGTTTGAAAAAAGAATTATTAGTAAAAAGAGGTTTGAATCAACAGCGATGTATATTGTTGAAATTAGAAAAATAGCCTATGGTTTGGTGCGAAATGAAGTTAAATCTTAAGTATGATGATATAGTAGATATTGATAAAATAAGAGAAATGTATCATATTATTAGAATTAATACTAAAAATAGAGGGAAACTTCATAAATTTGAACTTTTTTATTCAAGTAATATTATTAGTATTTTAGAAGCACTTAGAAGTAAATGTTATAAACATAGTAAGTATAATGTGTTTTTAGTTCATGAACCTAAATATCGAATTATTATGAGTGAAATAATGAGTGATAAAGTTGTTAATCATTTAATTAGTAAATATATTTTAGCTCCAGGGATATATCCTCATTTAATACCTCAAAATGTTGCAACAAGAGAAGGTAAAGGGACTAAAGAAGGTATTAGATATCTTAAAATGTATATTAATAAATTGAAACTTAATTATGATAAAGTGTATGTTTTAAAGTGTGATATAAAAAAATATTTTTATAGTATTGACCATGAACTTATTTTAGAAAAATGTAAAAGATTTATTGATGACCCGGAAGTTTTTCAACTAGTTTTAAATGTAGTTAAATCAACTGATGAAGATTATGTTAATGGTGCAATTGATAAAGTTGTAAAAAAAGAAATTGATAGAGTAAGTAAATTAAATATTTTAGATAAGGACATAAAAATAGAAGAATTAAAAAGAATTCCTAGATATCCAAAAGGTAAAGGGCTTCCTATTGGTAATATGACTTCACAACTTT
>CANSWQ010000069.1 GCA_947650775.1 uncultured Mycoplasmatota bacterium | reverse complement strand
TTCTTTATCCTTAGTATTTTCTTTAGCTACACTAAGCATTAATTTAATACGATTAATTTGATTACTTTTACTAGCCCCAGGATCGTAATCAACTGCAACTATATTGGCTTCTGGATATAACTCTTTAATTCTTCTCATAACTGCTTTTCCAACTATATGATTGGGAAGACACCCAAAAGGTTGTACACATACAACATTAGGAACTCCTTCTTTTATGAGTTCAATCATTTCTCCAGTTAAGTACCAACCTTCTCCAGTCTGATTCCCAGTTGAAATAACATCTTTAACATTTTCTTTTAAATGTTTAATATTAGTAGTAGGCATAAATCTTGTTTTTTCTAGACAAGTTCTAACTGTTTTTTCATAATAATCAATTATTTTTAAAAGTTCATTAGCAACCACAGCCATTGTTTTACTAGTTCTTAATAATTCATATTTAATAACATGATCTATCGCTGAGTATTTAACAAAGCCCATAAGTTCTGGCGCTACTACTTCAGCTCCTTCACTCTCTAAAGTATCAACTAAATAATTATTACCAAAATAATGATATTTAACTAAAATCTCTCCAACAATTCCCACTTTAGGCTTAACTTCATCAGTAATTGGAATATTATTAAATTCATCAATTATAGTTTTAATATTATTTTTAAACTCTTTAAAACTTCCTTTTTTAGTAGCCTCTTCACATATTTTATAATATTTATTATATACTTCTTCACTCATTCCTTTAACACTCTCATAAGGTCTCGTAGCAAATAATAATTTCATAAGTAAATCCCCATATATAACCGCCATTAAAAGTTTATGAATAATCGGAAGCGTAAGTTTAAAATCTTGTTCTTTTTCTAAACCACTCATATTAAAAGATATAATTGGCACATTAAACCCAGCATCTTTTAAAGCTTTTCTAATTAAACCAATATAATTAGTTGCCCTACATCCTCCACCAGTTTGACTAATTAAAACAGTTGTCTTATCAAGATTATATTTACCACTTTTTAAAGCACTAATAAGTTGTCCTATAACAATAAGCGAAGGATAACAAGCATCATTATTAACATATTTTAACCCATTATCTAACATTTCATCATTCATATCTTTTAGAAATTCTACTTTATATCCATGACTTTTAAATACACTGATTAAAAGAGGAATATGATGTGGCGACATATCAGGCACTAAAATAGTATGATCTTTTTTCATATCTTTTTTAAAAGTATTCTTTTCAAAAACAAAAGGTTTATAATCCAAAGAATTAGTTCTTTTTTTCATTGACGAAAGAAGCGAACGAAGTCTTATTTTAATAGCGCCTAAATTAGAAGTCTCATCAATTTTAATCACAGTATATAAACGATTATTTTTTCGCATTATCTCTTCTGCTTGATCAGTTACAATAGCATCTAACCCACATCCAAAAGAATTTAAACTAACAAGTTCTAAACGTGGATTTCTACTTACAACATCACAAGCCCGATATACTCTAGAGTGATAGCTCCACTGATCTACTACTCTAAGTTTCATATCACTAGCATCATAACAAATACTATCTTCGGTAAGTATAGCTAAACCAAGACTATTAATTAAAGTATCAATTCCATGATTTATTTCTTTATCAAGATGGTATGGACGTCCTGCTAAAACTATTGCATTTATATCATGCTTTTCAATATATTCTAAGAATTCTTTACCTTTATTAATAATATCTGTTCTAAAATTATTCATTTCCATACTTGCTAATTTAATCGCATTTTTAAGTTCTTTTTTAGTAAAATTAAATTCTTTAAATTCTTCTAATTTATATAAAACATCACATAACTTATCATCTTCCAAAGGTAGAAAAGGATTTAAAAATTTAACATTTTCATGTTTTAAATCTAAAACATTTAATTTTATTGCTTCCGAATAACTAGTAACAATAGGACAATTATAATTATTATCTGCTTTTTTAAATTCTTTTTTCTCATACATAATACAAGGATAAAAAATTGTTTTAACTCCTTTACTTATTAAATTCATAATATGTCCATGTACTATTTTCGCCGGATAACAAGCTGATTCTGAAGGAATAGATTCAATTCCTTTTAAGAATAAATTACGATTAGAATGGTCTGATAAAATAACTCTAAAACCTAAATTAGTAAAAAGCGTATGCCAAAAAGGGTAATTCTCATACATATTAAGAACCCTAGGAATTCCTATTTCACCTCTAGAAGCCTCTTCTAATGGTAAAGATTCATAATTAAATAATCTATCATATTTATATTGATACATATTAGGCAGTAAATTATAAGAACCATTATTCCCACTACCCCGTTCACATCTATTCCCACTTATAAATTTCTTTTTACCAAAAGAACTAATAGTAAGAGCACAATTATTCTCACATCTACCACATCTTGCATGCATTATTTTAGGTTGTAAATTTGAAATACTACAAGCATCTAATAATGAAGAAACACTTTCCTCTTCATAATTTAAATAAGTATCTCTTCCAATTAAAGCCATCCCATAAGCACCCATTAAACCGGCAATAGAAGGTCTTTTTACCATTTTACCAGTAATTATTTCAAAAGCTCTAAGGACTGCATCATTTAAGAAAGTCCCACCTTGAACCACAATATTATCTCCAAGTGTTTCAAAATCTCTAACTTTCATAACTTTTTGTAAAGCATTTTTAATAACTGAATAACTAAGTCCTGCAAAAATATCTCCTAAAGGTCGTCCTTCTTTTTGGGTTTGTTTAATTTTCGAATTCATAAAAACAGTACAACGACTACCTAAATCTACTGGTGCTTTACTCTTTAGTGCTAAACGAACAAATTCCCCTATCGAAATATCTAAAGATTTAGCAAGTGTCTCAATAAAAGAACCACAACCTGAAGAACAAGCCTCATTAAGTAAAATTGTATCAACCACACCATCTTTAAGTTTAATATACTTCATATCCTGTCCACCAATATCGATAATTGAAGTAACATTTGGATTAAAGAATTCTGCTGCTCTAGCATGAGCCATTGTTTCAATTTCACTAATATCTAAGTTAAAAGCTGTTTTAATTAATCCTTCGCCATAACCAGTTGACCCACTAACTCTAATAACAACATCTAAAGGTTTAACTTTATACATTTCTAATATCATAGCTTTTATTGTATCAATAGGACTACCCATATTAGAGCGATAGTCTTGATACAAAATATTAGCATCATCATCAATTAAAACTAATTTAGCAGTTGTTGAACCTGCATCTATACCTAGATAAGCATTCCCTGAATATTTACTAATGTCTAAATTTTTAACACTATCTTTCGCATGTCTTTTTCTAAATTCTTGTAATTCATTTTCATCTTTAAATAAAGGTTTTAAAGACAAACTAGCTTTTTCTTTAAACTTTTTTATTTTATCTATTTTTTTATTTAATTCCTCATAACTAATAGGTTCCATATCCATATTAGAATAAATAGTTCCTTTAGCAACAAATAAATGTCCATCTGTAGGAATATGTACTTCAGTATCTTTCAAATTTAAAGTTTTAACAAAAGCATTTCTTAAAGTATCTAAATAATTAAGAGGACCGCCTAAAAACATAACATTTCCTCTAATAGGTTTTCCACAAGCAAGTCCACTAATAGTCTGATTTACAACTGCCTGCATAATTGATAATGCAATATCTTCCTTTTTAGCTCCTTCATTAATTAAAGGTTGAATATCACTTTTAGCAAAAACCCCACAACGAGAAGCAATAGGATATATTTTTTCACCATTTTGGGCTAATTTATTTAAACCTTCCGTATCTGTATTTAAAAGAACAGCCATTTGATCTAAAAAAGCTCCTGTACCTCCTGCACAACTTCCATTCATTCTTTGTTCAATACCATTAGTAAAATATATTATTTTAGCATCTTCCCCACCAAGTTCTACAACAACATCTATATTACTCGCATAATTAAGTGTCGCATTTTTACAAGCTATAACTTCTTGCACAAAAGGAACATTTAAAAACTCTGCTAAAGCTAAAGCTCCACTACCTGTAAAAGCAATTCTAAAACTATCATCTTTTTTAACAACTTTAAAAAATTCAGCTAGTAAACTTTGAATAGTTTTTAAAGTATTAGAAAAATGTCTTTGATAATCTTTAAATAAAATTTTATCATTATCCATTGCAACTAACTTAACTGTTGTACTACCAACATCTATACCTACATTTATTATTCTCATAAAATACCTCTAAAAACAATTATAACATAAAAAATCAAATCTTCCAAAACCAATTTTTTTAATTATAAACATCAAATTAAAAAACACCAAAAATCTTAGTGTTCTAATAATTTAATATTAATGAAAATAATTTTTATCTTCCTTTTATAGCATCCACATTCATATTATTAACAACTTCTTGAAAAGATGTTTCTATAATTTGTTCATCTAAAGTAGCTCTCCCCGTGTAAAGTCTCCAAACATTTAGATGATAAAAGAATTCTTGCATTTCTGGATAAGGAAACATATCAGGAGAAATTACTCCATCAGCATTTACCCCAGCGATACAAATACTATTAATTTTCTTTTTAATTTGTTTTTTTGATTCAAATGTCTGTTCAGTTAATTCCCTAATAGTTTCTTCCCTAGCAGCGACTAGAAAAGAAGAGTTTGCTTTATAAACATAAGAGAATTCTCCATCTTGAGGTACATAAACAAATGCCCCTGACTCATCTTTTTTAAAATTTAAAACTTGAAACAAAATATCTTCTCCCAGAATTAATTGTAATAACTTACTAATCTTTTCTCCTAAAAGAGTAGAATAATTAAAAATATTATAATAATTATAACGATTTTTAGGTCTTCTATTATTGTGTTTAAATCTATCATTATCAACAATAATATCTTCTGGAGCTTCAAACATAACAGTTCTATATCTTTCCTTTAAATGTTTTATTTTCCCATTTAATTCTCTTACTTTTTTAAGATCCATACCCATAACCTCTTCTCTTAAAGTTAATATTATAAAGTAAAAAAAATATAATATCAATACTAAACCAGAAATAATTGACTAACCCTCTATAAAAGCATATAATTTAAATATATCTTTAACAAGATAAAAGAAAGGAACAAAA
>CANSWQ010000068.1 GCA_947650775.1 uncultured Mycoplasmatota bacterium | reverse complement strand
ATTTTATTTATATTAGTTATACTGGTGATAAAGATATTTATAATTTTGAAAAAAAGTTAAAACCTTTAATCGATGATTATAGTCTTCAAAATAGTTTTTATTATTTAAATATTACTGATATTAAAAAAGATAATAAAAATTATAAAAATGATATCTCTAAAGAACTTAATATTGATAATAAATATCTTAATACTATACCTGTAATACTTTATTTTAAAGATGAAACCTTGCAAAGTAATGCTATTACTTCAATAAATGATTTTGAGAAATTATTAAATGATTATAATATAAAAAATATTTAAAAAGCTACTATTTCTAGTAACTTTTTTTATTTTTCTAATGTTCTTCTTAAAACTTTTTTAGCTAATTCTATATTTTCCTTGCTATAACCTTCTTCTTGCATAGTAATCTCTAAAGTTCCAGCTTGATATAATTCATAATATCTTTTACGATAATATATTATATTGTTTAAAAATTCTAATTCTTTTTGCAAACTAACACGATAAGATTTTATATCAATTTGTTGAGCTTCTTCATCTATAATTTCACTAGTTTTTTTATTTTGTCTTATATTTTCTAGTTCTATTTCTTTTTGATTTAATTTAGTACGTAACATTTCTAATTCTTCTTGATACAATATGATTTCTGCTCTATCTCTTTTTATTCTAAAATGAGTTTCTAAAAAATTAACGCCAAAAAATACTAACGCCATAGGTGTGGCAAAATATAATGTTAGTGCATTACTAAAACTTTTAACCATTCCTCTTCCTACTATCTCGTTATCCATACCAGCTATGTGTAAAATAATTCTAATACCTAAAACAGCTAATACTATCATTAATGGTGCTGTAATCTTATTGACAATATTTCTCTTTCTATTATTTTCTAAAGTTCCTAATTGAGCTAACCCTTTTTCAAGTCGCTTAATATTTTCTACTAGAATTTCTATTTCATTTTCTAATATTAATTCTTCTTCTATTTGGGAATGATTTTCTTTTGGCTTCATTCCTTTTTCATCTCGTACAATTGCTTTTTCTTTTGTTCTAATATATTCTATAAACATAAAAAAGTCCCCTTTCATAAGCAAGCTTATTATATTCTTAAAACTTTTATTTGTCAAACAAAAAAATTACTCTTCAGAGTAACTTTTTTCTAAAACTCTTTTTAATGCTGTTTCTGCAAAAGATATATCTTCTGGTTTTATATTTAGATTTCTAAATTCTTCTATTAATGTTCCTTTTTCTAAATGTTCTTTTAGCATATCTTTATATTGTCTTATGTATGATAGTAAATTTAATCTTTCTTTTAATTCTGCTCGATATTTACTATTATCAATTGTATGTATTGTTGTATCATTAACATTTTGTTTTTTACTTTGTTTTCTTAGTGTTTCAAGCTCTTCTTTTTTAGCATTTAATTCACTATATAAATACTCTAATTCATTTTCGATTTCATATAATCTATTTTCTTGATTATTGCATTCAGAAAAAAATATGCCTCCAATTAAGCCTGATAATGATGTGCCAATTATCAAAGAAAAAAGTGCACATAACATTTCATGAGTGTGAATAAATGGTAGAAATGGAATCGAAACTTCCCATTTAGCCATTACAGAAAAATGATTTAATACTGCAGATATTAGTGATCCACATATTATCCCAATTATCATAACTATAATTTTTTTTCTAGCTTCTTTAATACTTTTATGTGTTCCTATATTGTTTTGCTCATTGTTTAAATTAGTAATGATATTTTCTAAAATCTCAATTTCATTTTCTAAAGTTAGTTCTTCTCCTATGTTGTCTGTTGTTTCTATTCGATGCATTCCTTTTTCATCACTAACTAAAGTTTCTCCATTAATACTTTTATAATCTTTATACATATAAAAAGTCCCCTTTCATAAAGCAGACTTATTATAATTCTAAAGTTTTTATTTGTCAAATAATACTTTCTAATATGTTTAGATATTTTTATTTTTCTCTTTACAAGTATTAATAAAAGGACATTCTTTACAAATTGGTTTTATGGCCTTGCATTTGTATCTGCCAAATAGTACTAATTGATGATGAAGTCTACTCCATTTTTCTTTGGGTAACTTTTTCATTAGCTTTTTTTCAATTGTTAAAACATTATCATTTTTCCTTGCTAATCCTAATCTTATAGCTACTCTTGATACATGAGTATCAACTGCAATAGCAGGTACATCATATAAATTTGATAAAACAACATTACATGTTTTTCTTCCTATTCCTGGTAAACTTTCTAAATACTCTCGATTATTTGGTACTCTGCCTTCATAATCTTTAACTAATTTTTCAGCGATTGTTTTTATATAATAGGCTTTTTTACTTTGCGAACCACACGGTTTTATAATTTTTTCTATTTCTTTTTCATTTTCGATACTTAAAGAGTTAATATCATACTTTGAAAATAATATACTCGTTACACTATTGACTCTTTTATCTGTACATTGGGCACTTAATACAGTCGCTATTAATAATTCGTAATCCTTAATATAATTTAATTCACATCTGGCATCAGGGTAAAGTTTGTCTAATTCTTCGATTAAATAATTACTCTTCATCTGTATCATCTAACCAATTATAATCAAATAATTCTTTCTTTTCTGTTCTTTCTTCTTTATTTTCTAAATGTTTATTAACATCAGACATACTTTTAAATCCTTTTTTACCCCATTCATATAATATCTTATCAATATATCTTAGATTTTTAACATTGTTATATACTGCTTCTTTTAAGGCACCTAAAATTAATTCTTCTGTATAGCCCTTTTCTATCCATGCATTTATTATTTCATATTCGATACTTGTTATAGTTCTACCAAATTCTGATTCAAAATGACTATATATATCTATTTTTTTATTTTCTTTTTTCTCTTCTACTTTTTCTTCTACTATCATATCATAAAAATTGTCTAAACTTACTCTTTCAATCATTCGGCCTTCTAAATCTTTGGTGCTTTCAATAATAATTAATTTGCGAGAAATTAAATTATTAAATATTTTATAAGCCTCATCTAATGATAAACCTAGATTCTTACTAACATCTTCAATGTTTAAAAAACTGTTATAATCATTGTCAAAATATGTTAACATTAAAAACTCTTCTAATGATAACTTTAAAGCTAGAGCTTTTTTTATAAATATACTGTTTGTAACATATTTTTTACATTCAAATATGGTTTTATCCATGAGACGTCACTTCCTACTTTTGTTTTAAATATTTTATTATTTCACTTCTTTTATTTTTTAATTTATTGTTTATTATTAAATGTTCTAATTCTTCAAATGTTGTACTTATCATTTTACCACAAATTCCAAATTCTTGCATTAATTCTTCAGCCTTTATATTAATTTCATTTTTGTCATGAATTGGTAATTCTTTATACATTTTGTTAATAGTTTTTTTATTAATACTTTTTATATCCGCGGTGATTAAACATAAATATAATCCATATTGATACAATGTTTCTTTAGTTATTTCTTTTTCTTTAAGTATTTTTTGTAATTTCTCAATATTATCTTTTTCGACTTTTGTAAATGGTAGGTCATATCCTATTTTTATTTGGGCATACATTCCTTCTAAACTTTTAATAGGTACAATATCTTCATAATTCTCTATTTTTAAGATTTTAGAAACTCCTAATTCTTCTAGTAATTTTAAGCCTTTACGAACATAATCTGATAATAAAATCTTGTCTATTTCTTCTTTAATTCTTGTACTTGATAAAGTTAGTATTTCTTTGATATTCTCTTTGAAACTTTTATATAAATTACTTTCAATGGTGAAGTTTAAATTGGTTGCTATACGTATTCCTCTAAGTATTCTTAATGGGTCTTCTTTTATCTTTGTTTCAATACTTCCAATCATTCTGATTTTGTAATTTCTTAAGTCTTCTGTGCCATTTATTAAATCTATAATTTCACCTTTTTTGTTCATACATATGGCATTTATTGTAAAATCTCTTCTGTTTAAATCTGTTAGTAAATTATCAACATAGTTGTATTCAATGGGTTTTCTATTTTTATACTTTATCTCTTCTCTATAAGTTGTTATCTCAAAATGATATTCTTTAATTTTAAAATCGATACCGCCAAGATTTTTAGTATTACTTGTTGGAAATATTTCTAATAATTCTCTTGGGGTAGCATTGGTTGTGATATCAATATCATAGGTAGTTTTACCTACTAATAAATCTCGGACATAACCGCCAATTAAATAGGCTTCATAGCCATTACTCTCTATTTTAGTTAATATGTTTCTTATTATTTTATCCACTTTTTCACCATTTCTATTCTATATTTTCAAATAATTTTTCTTGCATACTTTCATAATTATTTAAAAATAATTCATAAGTTTTATATATATTTGTATCTTTATATTCTACTTCTTTTAAATTATTATCTAAATCTAATATTTCGCCATTATAATATGATATTAAGATTGGTGAGTGAGTGGCGATAATAAATTGACATCCTTTATGGGCTAAATCATTTATTAAACATAATAATGACATTTGCTTTATCGGAGATAATGCTGCCTCTGGTTCGTCTAGAATATAAAATCCATTCTCGTAAAATCTTATTTTTACTAATTCTAAGAAAGCTTCGCCATGACTACAATTATGAAAATTAACTCCTTTATAATAATCATTTATTTTTAAACTATTAATGTTACTTGCGACATTATAAAAACTTTCAGCGCGTAAAAAATACTTTGTTCTAGGAATATTACCATTTGTTATTAATGTTAAATATTCATGAAGATTAGAATAACTATCATAAGTTGAAAAATTAAAATTGCTAGACCCTCCTTCAGGATTTAAACCATATTTAATTGCAATAGCCTCTAAGATACTAGATTTACCTGCACCGTTTTCACCAATTAAAAATGTTACATTCTTTTTAAAATTAATCTCTTTTATGTTTTTTATCGTTTCTATATTAAAAGGATATTCATCTTTATTAAGAACTTCTTCCCAATTTATTTTTATCTTGGTAATAAATAAATTATTTGTTTTCATTAGTTTTTTGCTCAATTAATTCTATAGCCTTATTTATAGTATTATCAAAATTATTAAAGTCTACTTCTAACCA
>CANSWQ010000067.1 GCA_947650775.1 uncultured Mycoplasmatota bacterium | reverse complement strand
GTATCACTTTGATAATCTTGTGCCACTTCATGTGTTGCAAGACCAGTACCACAATGTGGACAATAAGGTACTACTCTTGTTCCTTCATAAAATAAATTTTCTTCATAAAACTTCTTCAAAATCCACCATTCAGTTTCAATATAATCATTTTTAAAAGTTAAATATGGATTTTCAGTATCAATAAATTGTCCCATTTTACTAGTTAAATTAACAAAAGCATCTTCATTTTCTCTAACACTTTTTCGACACTCATCATTAAACTTTTCAATACCTAATTCTTCAATTTCTTTTTTACTAGAAATTCCAAGTTTTTTCTCCACATGATTTTCAATAGGAAGCCCATGTGTATCCCAACCAACCTTACGTATTACTTTTTTACCTTTCATCACATGATACTTACAAATTGCATCTTTAAGATTTTTTGCTACCATATGATGAAGCCCTGGAAAACCATTTGCAAATGCTGGACCATCATAAAATACAAAATAATCATCATCTTTATGTTTTTCTATTTGACGCTTGTTTATCTCATTAATACCACCCCACGAATCTAATATATCTTGTTCAACCTCCGGATAACTTCTCTTATCTAATTCTTTAAAATTCTTCATAATATTTCCCTCCTAAAAATATAAAAAAGGTGTATACCAAAGGGCGAATAAATCGCGGTACCACCTTAATTTTTAACTTTTACTCTTAACGCGAGTTATTCGTAATACTCTACATTTCAAAAACAAAATTTCAAATATTAAACTCCCAAGTGATCTCTTAAAACAAAACTAATTAACTCTCACCTTGCGTTAACTCTCTGTATAGTTTTTATTTTAAGCATCTTGTTCATCGTTTTGACTATCATTTAAATACTTAATTGTCAGTAAACTAGTAAGTGCTTCTATTATTTTTTTATCTTCAACTTCTTCTGTATAATCTCCATCAAGTTCATGAATTAATTCTAAATAATGGTAATTAGCTGTTGGCATATCATTTTCATCAACTTCCACCATATATAAATATTCTTTATGTTCTAATTCCACTTTTTCCAATAATAAATAATCTTTATTATCATCCAAAGTAATGACTTTCCCTATCTCCATTATAAGCCTCTTCCTTTTAATTCTTCTATTTCAGCATTCATTTGCTTTATTAATTCCTCATATCTTTTACGTAAAACTTCTTGATCAGGGCCAAGTGTATCAATAGCTTCCTGAAGTTGTTTAACTCTTTCTTGTAATACATTAAGGCGCATACTATCTAAAGTATCTTTTGTAACTCCATTCTCATTATTCATTAGCGACCTCTATTTTCTCCTCTTAAAGCTTCAATTTCTTTATTCAAGCCTTCAATACCTCTTAAGTAAGTAGCTTTCATAGAATCAGAATGAGTTCTATCTGCTTGAGCTTGAAGTATTTTTATTTGGCTTTCTTTTTCTGCTATTCGTTTTTCAATTTCAGTAGTATCATCTTGCGAAACTTCTGTAACTGGATTAACATCTAGCATTTCAGGTTCTTGTTCCTCCATTTGACTTCCAAGAACTCCAATAACTTCATCAGTACTTGGAACTTCTACAACTGGAATATCATCAGAACCACTAGCACTAGAACCATTTTCAATACGTTCAATTGTTTCTTCATCTATCTGTTTATTAAGAGCCTCTCTCGCAGCTATTTTAGCTTTAAGTTCTGCTCTTTTCTTAGCTTGTCGTGCTTTAATTTCTTCACCTAATTGTTTTTTTCTACTTTCTGCCTCTGATTTTTCCTCTGGAGTCATTTCCGCAACAGGAGCTTCACCAGTATCTTTAGTGGCATTTTCAGATTGTTGCTCTTCTAATGTTTCTTGAACTTCTGACCCACCATATATTTCGTATAACTCTTGTTTTTCAGCAACATCTTCTAAAGTTCCATCAGCCAATTGTTTTAAATTATCAATATTTTCTAAGCCTTTTTCATCACTTATAGTTTCTGATGAATTATTATTTAAATATTCTTCCCATTGTCTAATTCTCTCAGCAGCTTTTTCTGATTTAAATAATTTAACAGCCATTTTATCTTTATTATATAAAGTGGAATTTTTGATAGCATGTGCTTTTCTACCAGCAAGTTCTATACTTTCATGAAGATTTACCATTAATTTTAACCATTGTTTATTAATTTGTTCAATCAAATCTGCCATTTTTTGAATAGCACTTTTTTGTTCTAATTCAGATAAACCAACACCAACATTTAGCTCTTTAAATATTAAAGCTCCACCTAATCCTATTGTGCCAGTCGCTATAAGAGCTCTAACTAAACCCATTAAAGCTGCTTTTGAACCTGCGCCTGCAGTCGCAAGAGCTAAATCGACATTAAAGGCTGTTGTAAGACCTACATTAGCTGCATTTAAGAAACCACTAAAAGCTGGAAATACTGATGCATTACAAGCATTAGAGAATACAATCGCTGGTACTAATTGTGGTAAAACAAATGTTAAAGCACTAATTCCTAAACCTATTCCCACTAATAATCTTATCATAGCTTTATGTTCTTTTACAAACTTACCTATTTTAGAATTACCTAACTTACTAAAATGTTCTCTTATGCCAGTTATTTTCTTACGTTTCTTCTTACCATTGTTAATCTCTGGATTTCCAAGGTCTTTCATTATTTCATCTAAATTTGTTTGCGCACTCAAATATTCAATTTGATCTTCCCCACTTGCAAACTTTATACCATCCATATCAATAACTTTATCGCCCTTTTTAGCTTTTTCTAATATTTCCACTTGCTTTTTTAAATGTCCATATATAGCCGCAGCAAGTTCATCTTTTTCTATCTTATCTTCTAATTTAGCCATTTCTTCTTTTAATTCAGATATTTTTTCGTCATTTTTGCTAAAATTATTTTCTCCAGAAGTTCTAGTAAAATAATCAGATGGTACTAAAGACTTATCTAAATCTATTGGTCTATATTCATTAGGATTAATTTCATTTAATTTTTGAATTACTTGATTAAAATTAAGTAATAAATCAAAATATCTACTTTGCACTGCTATATTCGCAAATTTCAAGCCATCCAATTCAACAACTTTTTCGCTATTCTTAGCATTTTCTAATATCTCAATCATTTCACTTAAGATATCAAACATTTTTCTTTCTAATTCATTATGACTAGATTTAGCACTAAGTTTTGCTAATCTTGCTTTTAAATCAGCAATTTCCTTATCATTTAAACTAAAATCAATTTTTTCTGAAGAACTACTCATATTACTTACACCAGAGCCAAAATAACCAACTGGTACTAAAGATTGATTTAAATATATTGGCTTACTCATAATCAATTCGTTATATCTTTCTACTATTATTTTATATCTATTTAAATCATCTTCACTAGCAAATTTTAAGCCATAATCATCAACAATGTGCTTGCTACTCTTTGCTCTTGCTAAAATATCAATTATTTCATTTGCAAGTTCAACTTGTTCTGTTTCCACTTCATTATGAATAGCTAAAGAATTAAGATATTTCAAAAGATCCTTCATTTCTTGAATATATTCATTATTTTTCGTAAAATCAATTACTTCATTTGAAGTTGATGCAGCCGAACTATCTCTTACTGGCTCACCATATATAGCAGTTTGACTATTACTTGGTTCTTCAACCATTCCCTCTATAGGACTATCCATCGCTTCTTCAACTGTTTCTTTTACAGGATTATCTACTACTTCTATCTTTGGAGCATTTAATAAACTATCAATTTTTTTATTAGCATCATTATACTTAGTTACATAATCTGAATCAACTAATACTCCACCTACTGAAACTAAATTACTACTAGCTCTAGCACCAATCAAATAATTATATTTTTCTTTTAATAATGTATATAATTCAAAATCACTATCTAATACCAAACCATTAGTTGCTAATTTTGCATTTTCTGTTTCTCTCGCTTTTTTAATTAAACTTCTTAATTGTTCACGAACGTTTTCAATTTCTGTTATATTATCTGTTACATCTGGTATTTTATCGTTAAAATATAATGTAGCATTAGCAAGCCTTTTAAATTTAGAGATATCTGTATCTTTTATATTAGCTATTCCCCATACAGGAATTAAATCATCTTCTTGTTGTTGTAATAGCTCTATTAATTCAATAATTCTGTTAGCTTCTTTCCAGTCTTTATCTATTACTACCCAAGCTCTATCACCAATTGTATTCGTTGTTCTATATGGTAAATTAGCAACACCTTGATAATTAGTAACTTCACTCGCAAGTTCATCTAAATAACTATATAACTTATCAATTAACTCTTCATTTTCTTCTCTTCTATCGCTATCCTGAGTAAGTTCTGGATTTAATCCTCTAAATAATCTTGAAGTACTAAGTAAATTAATTACTCTATCTTTATCCTCACCTAATACATAAATAGAATCCCAAACTTCTTCTAAATCACCACCCATAACATTAGCTTTACCAATAATATTTAATAATTCTTCTAATCTTTGTTTTTCTTCTAATACTTCCCAAGCTCTTTTTGAGTCTTTCTTTCCCATCTCATCTAATATTTTAAAAGCTTCATTTATTTTTTCAATAAATTCACTATTTTTTTCAAATGAAATATTAACAGGCTTCTTCTCCGGAGCTTTTATATAATCCATTAATTTTATATTAGGTAAAGTTGTTGAAGTAAGAACATCTCTTTGATCTTCAGTTACCATCATAGCATTATCTACTACTACAAGTTTATCAAATTCTTCTACTTCATTAGCTTGTTTTAAAATCGCTGTTAAGCGATATAGACTATCATATTCTTCTTTATCATTAGCAAGTACAAAATAGCGATCAAGAGTCTCAGCTCTATTAGAATCTCTAGTAGCAGTCGTAAAATTATTTCTAATCGCTTGCATTTGTTCTTCAGCATATTTTATTAAAGTTTCATTAACTTTTCTTCTTGTAGCATTTATTTGATTTACAATAATAGAACTATTTTCAGATAAACGTTTAGCTTCATTATTAAGCTCATCTACTCTATCTTGCCATTCTTTAGTATTTTCTCTTTTTAAATATAAATCATTTAAGTTTCTTATTGTTAATTTATAAGCATTATCAACGGAATTATAACTTCTAACTAAATTTTTAAATCTTTC
>CANSWQ010000066.1 GCA_947650775.1 uncultured Mycoplasmatota bacterium | reverse complement strand
TTATATATGTTAATGGAGAAAATTTAAGTGATAAAATAAACATCAATCCTGATGGACCAACAGTTATCTTAATGGTAGGGGTAAATGGTGTTGGAAAAACTACCACAATTGGTAAACTTGCCTATAAATATAAGAATGAAGGTAAAAAAGTAATGTTAATTGCTGGCGATACTTTTAGAGCAGGAGCAGTCCCTCAATTAGAAGAATGGGCTAGTCGTACTAATTCTTTGTTTTATGGTAAAGAAAACACTGACCCAGCAGGAGTTATTTATGATGGCCTTATAAAAGCTAAAGAAGAAAAAGTAGATATTGTTTTAGTAGATACGGCAGGACGTCTTCAAAACAAAGTTAACTTAATGAAAGAGCTTGAAAAAATAAACAAAGTTATTGGAACACACATACCAAATGCTCCCCATGAAACTCTTTTAGTAATTGATGCTGCAACAGGCCAAAATGGTATTTTACAAGCAGAAAGCTTTAAAGAAATAACTAATATTACAGGAATAGTTCTTACTAAACTTGATGGAACAGCAAAAGGTGGCATAGTTTTAGCTATTAAAGAAACTGTGAATATTCCTGTTAAGTTTATTGGTTTAGGAGAAGGTATGGAAGATTTAAGAGTATTTGATATTGAAAATTACATATATGGATTATTTAAGGATATGATTAAAGATGGAGAATAGAGAATATTTAAGTAGTTTATTTGATATTTATAAAGACTTATTAACCAGTACAGAACAAGAAACATTTATAAGTTATTACATAGAAGATTTAAGTTTAAGTGAAATCGCAGAAAATCGAAAAATTAGTAAAAGTAGTGTTGGTAAAACTCTTAGTCAAGCAGAAGAAAAATTAAAGGAATATGAAAGTATTATAGGAAAAGAGCAAATCAAAAAAGAATTAGAAAATCTTTTAGAAGAAAGTAATATTACTAATATAAAAAAAAGAATAACCAAAATAATTGACAAATAAAAAATTCCATACTAGAATAATAAACCAATAAGAAAGGTAGAAGAAGAAAAATGAGTGTAAAAAAATTAGATTTTAATAGTATTATTGCTATGTATGAAAAAGAAGGAAATACTAAAAAAGTAGAAGAATTTATTATTTTAGCATTAGATATTTTAGCATTAGGTAATTATTATCCAAGTGATTCTAAAGAGTCTGATGAAATAAATGAAAAATATAGCTTCTTACAAGGTAGATATTTAAATCCTAACATTATTGAGAGATATAAAGATAGCGAAGAGGTACTATGTTTTCTTGCAGAAAAAAGAGTTAAACCAGAAGAATTTGTATGGGAACTAGTCTCTAATAAATGTGAATATTATCAGGTTGAAGAGTTAGTGAATCAAGGAATAATTCCAATAAAATATTTAGAAGACAATGTCATTAAAAGTGGAAATATATGTAGTTACTCTAATATTTTAGGTAATGATGAACTAGAAAATGTCAATTATGATTTAATTATAACTAACTTTTTAGGATTAGAAGAATATCTTGATAGTTTAGAGTATTTGAATTGTATTAAAAGTATTTTAACAAAAATACCATTTAATGTAGCATTTCATTTAGAACTAGCTCAAAAATTATGTAATTCTACAACTTTTTTTTGTTACCATAGAATAGAAGAAATAATTACATATTTTTTAAAAGAACATCCAAATGATTTTGAAAACTTTTTAAGCACTAGACCAGATATATTAGTTTTATTTAAATACTTAATATCTAGAAAAAAAGAGTTTAGTAATAATATAATAGATATTTGTAAAGAAAAAGAAGAAAGAATTATTGAAGCAATAAAAGAAGGTACAATAAATAATTTTGCATGGCATGTAGATTTATATCAAATTGGAATAAATGCTAGAATTGATATTTTAAATTCTTGGGCTCGAAATAATCAAGTATTAGCCTTTGATATTTATTATGAATATTTCTCTAACAATAATCCTGATTATGAGAATGTAGGAAAAAAGTTAGATGAGAAATTCCAAAAATTAAATGCTGAAGAGCCAGAACAACCTTTGATGAGGGTTAGAGATAAAAAAGATAATAATCCAGATAATAATTAAAAGATTTAAGTAAAATTAAGTCTTTTTTTCATATTTTAAGCAAAAAATACTATTTATATCTTTATTTTTTCCTGATTTTGTAGTAAAATGTATTTCTGTTCCGATAAAAAACTGAGAGGGGAAATGAAAAAAATGAAAAAAACAAAAATAGTATGTAGTATAGGACCATCTAGCAACAATTATGAAACATTTAAAGCTATGGCTTATGCTGGAATGAATGTTGCACGTTGTAACTTCTCACATGCAACTTTAGAAGAAAGACAAATTGTTGAAAGTCTTGTTAAAAGAATAAATGAAGAAGAACATTTAAATGTAGCTCTTTTATATGACACAAAAGGACCAGAATTCCGTAATGGCGAAGTAGAAGAAGGTGGAATAGAACTTGTACCTGGCGCTACTATCCGTGTTGTAAAAGAAGAAGTAGTGGGTAATAAAGAAAGATTTAGTGTTAATCATCCTGAAGCTTTAGATTCTTTAGAAGTGGGTAATACTATTCAACTAGAAAATGGTAAAATGAAAATTGAAGTTATATCAAAAGAAAATGATGGCGTTACATGTAAAATCATCAATGGTGGTGTATTAGGACGTAAAAAAAGTTTATTTGCACCAGGTGTAGTCTTAGATTTTCCATATATTAGTGAAACTGATCGTGAAGATATCATATATGCTTGTGAAAATAATGGTGATTATTTAGCAATATCTTTTGTATCATGCAAAGAAGATGTTTTACAAGTTAAAGAAATAGTTAATTCTAAAAATAGTGATATCAAAATTATTTGTAAGATTGAATCTAAAACAGGTGTTGAAAATCTTGATTCAATATTAGAAGTTTGTGATGGTATTATGGTAGCGCGTGGTGATTTAGGAGAAGAAGTACCAATGCCACTTTTACCAGTATATCAAAAACAAATGGTCAGAAAAGCAAGAGAACATGGCAAAATATGTATCGTTGCTACTGAAATGTTAGAAAGTATGACAAAAAAACCTCGTCCAACTCGTGCAGAAGTTACTGACGTAGCTAATGCCGTATTAGATGGCACAGACGCGGTAATGTTAAGTGGTGAAACAACTATTGGAGATTATCCAATTGAAGCTGTTACATTTATGGCAAATATAGCTAACGATGCTGAAGAACATTGCAAAAATGACTTTAACTATCTTGGTAAAATTGGTCGTACAGAATGTATAGCAAAAGGAGCAGTAGATTTAACAAAATATGTTAATGTAAGTGCTATTGCTTGTGCTTCAATTAGTGGTTTTAGTGCTAGATTCATAAGTAACTTCCGACCAAAATGTCCAATCATGGCTACATGTACAAGTGAGAAAGTAGCAAGAAGCCTAGCTTTAAACTATGGTGTATATACAAGTATTGTTCCTGTATTACATGACACAGACACAATGGTTAAAATGGCTCGTGAAAAAACTAAAGAATTCTTTAAATTAGAAAAAGAAAATAAAATCATTATCACAGGTGGAATTCCTGTAAGTGATAAAGGAAGAATTACAAATTTTATCAAAATAGAAGAAATAAATTAATAAACAATGAAGTTTTTGAATAAAGAACTTCTTTTTTTATCTAAATATACATAGAATAAAAAAGGAGGATAACCATGTTTAATAACTTTGGATTTATTGGTAGTAAAATATTAAAAGAAGCAGAAATAGAAAGATACAACTTACATCACCCTTATGTTGGAAGTGAGCATTTATTATTAGCCTTATTAAAAAATAGTGATTTAAAAGAAAAATTAAATGAATATCATTTAAGTTATAAAAAGTTTAAGGAAGAATTAATCAGTGTAGTAGGAATCCCTAAGAAAAATATGGAAATAAATTTATACACACCATTACTTAAAAGAATCATATCATGTGCTCTAGAGGATGCGAAAGAAAACAATAGAGGCGAAGTAACAGCTAGTCATTTATTACTGGCAATGTTAGACGAAGGCGAAGGGATAGCTATTCGTATTATGATTGGTTTAGATATAGATATAGATTCTTTATATGATGAATTAAAAGTAAAACCAAATGATATTTTAAATAGTAAATTAGAGATAATGAACGTTGGAGAGGTATTAAATGATAAAGCTAGCAATTTTGATAAAGTAATAGGCAGAGATAAAGAAATCGATAGTTTAATCGAAGTATTATTACGCAAAAAGAAAAGTAATCCTTTACTTATCGGACCTGCTGGTGTAGGAAAAACTGCTATTGTAGAAGAATTAGCAAGAAGAATTAAAGAGCACGAAGTACCAAGCAGTTTAGAAAATAAGATTATTATTGATTTACCAATGGGCGATTTAGTAAGTGGTACTAAATATCGGGGAGAGTTTGAAGAAAGACTAACCAAAATTATAAAAGAAGTTATTAAAAACAAAAATATTATTTTATTTATTGATGAAGTTCATTCTATGGTAAATGCAGGTGGTGCCGAAGGAGCTATAAATGCTGGAGATATTTTAAAACCATATTTAGCCAGGGGAGATATAAGAGTAATTGGTGCTACAACAACCAGAGAATATGAAAAGTTTATAGTAAAAGATAAAGCTCTAGAACGTCGATTTGAAATAATTAAAGTTAATGAACCTAATTTAGAAGAAACTAAAGAAATAATAAGTGGTTTAAAAGATAGCTATGAACATCATCATAATTTAAAAATAACTAGTGAAAATATAGAAGACATAGTAACACTTGGTAACAAATATTTATTTGGTCGTTTTAATCCTGATAAAACCATTGATTTATTAGATAGTGTTTGTGCATATGTCAAAAGAAAAAATATGATAATCAAAACTGATAAAGAAAGTATTAATAAATTAAAAGCCTTAAAAAAAGAAAAAGAAGAAAAAGTCAAGAATGGTTTATTTGATGAAGCCCTAAATTTATGTGAAAAGATAAGTAAATTAGAATCTAATGAACAAGATAATAAGACAAGTAATGAAGAAATAACCAAAAATGATATTTTAAAAGTAATAGAAAACAAAAGTAATATTCCCATGTTTTTAAATTATGAAGATATTTTAACTAAAGTAACTAATATTTTAGAAGAAAAAATATACAGTGAAGAAAAAGCTAAGAAACAAATTATTAATAATTTAAATATCTATTTCAAAAAAGATAAAAATTTAAAATTACTTTTATTAGGTCCAAGTGGAGTAGGAAAAACATCTTCTGTCAAACATTTAAGTGAAACATTAAAAATGAATTTAATTAGACTAGACATGAGTGAATATAACTTAGAAACATC
>CANSWQ010000065.1 GCA_947650775.1 uncultured Mycoplasmatota bacterium | reverse complement strand
CTTCAAAGAGATCAAGAAGCTCATTGGTATGAAACACCAGATAATGTGGTTGGAGTCGTTCTAGACTCTGTGAGTGGTAAAGTTACTAATAATACAAAAAAAGCAACATTGTTTTATTATGTAAAAGGTACAGAAAATGATATTAGTAACGCTGAAAAAGTTTTTAAAGAAGAAAATATTCAAGAATAAGTATGAAAAAAGTACTTATTCTTTTTAAGTACTTTTAAATTATTATTAGTTATCTACAATATATGGATTAGATTGAGAACCATTACCTTGTTTTAAATGAGTACTGGCTTTCAGATTTATTACTGGTTTTAATGCATTATCGTCAGTAACGATGCTATGACTTAGATTTCCGTTTATTCCTATTTTATAAACACCTGGTTTTGTTCCTGTCCAATCGTTTGGAGACATAGTCCAATATGATTTACCACTATAAAGGTAAAATGAAGTGTTATTTATATTGTTTTTTCCTCCTGCAAAAGTAACTTCGTCAGCAGTTATAAGTCCAACTTTTACCTCATATATGTCTTCTTTGAGGCAAGATAATGATGGTGCGCCTGTACTTTGGCGAATGTATGTTGAATAATCGAACTTATTTCCTGTTGAAACCCATATGCTTGCAGTTCTTCTGTCATTGCAGAATTTTCCGGTGGCTATTTCCTCTGTAAAATTTAAATCTTCGATATTTAATTTAAACCAAGTCTCTAACTGTATTTTTATATTTATAGGAGTTCCGTTTTCGGGGTTAGTAGGCCTTTGCTTGTTGTTTTCGTAAGTCCATCCAACATATTCGCTTCTATTATCGTAACTTCGTGAACTATAGTATCGCTCTGCTTCGGTGTTTAAAACTATTACTTTTGATTGGTCTAAACCATTAGCTTTACAAGAAATACCATCATAAATTAATCTTATTGTACCATCACCATTAATTCTTGTTATTCGCCAGCATAAATTAGCAAACTTAACATAATTGTTAACTACAGAACCACGCCAGAAATAGCTATATCCGCCATACATCTCATCTTCTATTTTAAATACGCCTTCATCAGTTGTTGCCACTCGACTAAAGTCTGGGTTTCCAGTATTAACTGTTATATTTTCAAGTATTGCTTCACTTGCTGTTGGTACATATTTATCAAAATATAAATAACATCTTGTTCTATGTTTGGTAACTCCTAGAAAATTTATTTTTCCTTCTTTATATTCAATAGTTATATTATTATCTTTAGGAGCATTTTCTATACCAGATTTTTCTGTTGCTACTTTACATACTGATTTTTCACTATTTAACTCATAACCTGTTGTTGGTATTTCATCTACTATATTATAATTTGTTCCATCTTCACTTATGTTAATTGCTAATACTCTCATATCGGGCATTTTATAGTTAATAGTTCCTCTAACTAAAGGGATATTCTCTGTTAATTTATACTTAGCTCTTGTTGTGGTTATAGTTATTGCTGAAGCTACACATACTAATATCAAACCTCCTATTATTATTTGTTTCCTATAACTTTTTTTTAATCTTTCAAATTGCATTATTTATCACTCTTTCTTGTTCTAAATAACGAGCGCTCAATTATATTAGATTTTTATCATTTATATTTTAGATTATATAGCAAAATGCTATATATGTCAATATAACAAATTGTTTTACGCTAAAATGTGGGTATAGGAGATGTATTATGGATAGTGAAATTAGATTTGAAAGATTAAAAGGACTTAGAGAAGATAGGGATTTATTGCAGAAGGATATTGCTGAGGTTCTTGATGTTACTCAAGTTGCTTATAGTTGTTATGAAATAGGAAGAAGACAAATTCCTCTTGAAGCATTAATTATACTTGCTGAATATTATGATGTTAGTGTTGATTATATATTAGGTTTAACTGATATTAGAAAACCTTATCCTAAAAGTATTTTAGATAATAAAAAAAGTTAATAAGTGAAGAGTTATTAACTTTTTTTTAGTTTATTAGGCTTGCTGATTCTTCCATTTCAGTAGGAACAGCGATGTCCATGTATTCAAGAATAGTAGGTGCGATGTTAGTTAAGTCGCCACCTTTTTTTAATTCAATGTTATTATCAGTGATGATAAATGGTACTTTACTTGTAGTATGGGTAGTTATTGGTTTTTCATTTTCATCAAACATTATATCAGCATTGCCATGATCAGCGATAATAAACATGGTATAGAAGTTATCTTGTGATACTTCGAATAATCTTTGTAAACATACATCTATGGTTGTAACAGCTTTCATAGTAGCATCTAAATTACCAGTGTGGCCAACCATATCAGCATTGGCAAAATTTACAAATATAAAATCAATATCACGTTCCATAGCACTAATAGTTTTCTTGGTAATTTCGGTTGCACTCATTTCAGGAGTTAAATCATAAGTTTCAACTTTTGGTGAGGGAATTAATACTTTATCACATTTGTTTATTTTTCCATTATACATGCCATCAAAGAAGTAGGTTACATGAGCATATTTCTCAGTTTCCGCGATTCGTGCTTGTGTAATATCTAAATTGCTTAGATATATGCCTAAAGGATTGGTAACATTGATGTCTTCTAAAAAGTTTTTGGTGTTAATGTCTTTGTCTAATGGGAAAAATGAGTAAACATCAATATTTTCAAATTTATAGGTTGGCATGTCTTCAAAACTAGGGGAAGCAAAAGCACGCATAATTTGTTTTCCTCTGTCACTGCGGAAATTCATCCATAGTATTATGTCTCCGTCTTTTATAATATTGTCAGGATTAATAATTAAAGGATATATAAATTCATCGGTTACATTTTTTTTATACATATTTAATAGACCTTCAGTAGCAGTTTTTACTTTAATTCCTATGCCTCTTGTTAATAAATCATAATATACTTTGGTTCTATCATAATTAGTGTCTCTATCCATAGCATAAAATCTACCACATATACTAGTTATATCAGCATGTTTATCATCAGCGATTTTTTCTTCTAAATCATGAATAAAGTTTACGGCCGCATTAGTATTAGTGTCTCTTCCGTCTGTAATTAGATGAAAATGAATATTTATAGCGTTATTTTCTTTTAATAATTCATATACACTTAGAAAATGCTCTAAATTAGAATGTACTTTACCATCACTATATAATCCAATTATATGAACAGTTCTAGTTTTGGCTTCTTCTAATAATTCATTAAATAAAATGTTGTCTTTATGAATGTGTTTTAAAAATTCTGTTATTCTAGGTCCATGTTGATTTATTTTTCTTCCAGCACCTATTGTCATATGCCCAATTTCACTATTGCCAAATTCACCTTCATTTAATCCGACATATTCTTCAGAAGCATAAAGCGTAGTATGAGGATATGTTTCCCATAACTTATCAAAATTTTTGGTGTCAGCCATTTTTATAGCATTGCCATATTCTTCTTCTCTATAACCCCAACCATCTAATACAACAGTTAAAACTTTGCGCATATGATAAATCACCTTTTTTCTTATTTATTATACTATATTTTTGTTAAAAGTACAAATTATTGTTTTTAATTAATTTATTTAAAAAAGAGTGCGGAACACTCTTTATCTTAAACACGTAATAGTTTTTTGTCAAATCTTAATCTATCAGCGATAGTAGCGATAAATTCAGAATTTGTTGGTTTGGTTCTATCAAATGCTACACTATTGCCAAATATTTCTTCCATTAAATCATAGTCGCCTCTAGCCCAACTAACTTCAATAGCATGTCTTATTGCTCGCTCAACACGTGAGGCAGTTGTTGAATATCTTAGGGCAACTTCAGGATATATCTCTTTGGTGATACCTCCATATGAGTCACTATCGCGATAAAACAAAAAGACACTTTCTCTAATATATGTATAACCTTTAATATGACTTGGTATTCCTAATTGATGTAATAATTTGCTTATTGCTACATGTACTTCTTTTTCATCATCATTTAAAGCTTTAGCTTTTAAATTGTTATTGTTTCCTAATTCTAATATTCTGGTTTCTAATGCTAATGCACTAAAGGGTTTTAACATGTAATAGCTAACTCCATAATTGTTTGTCATATTGATGGTGTATTCTTTTTTATAACTTGTTAAAATAATTACTTTTTTTCTAATATTTTTTTGTTTCATTTGCTCAAGTATAGTTAATCCATCTATTTCAGGTAGAATTAAATCCATAATTAAACAATCAAATTCATTTTTGTTTTCAAGGATGTAATCCAAGGCTTCTTGTCCATTCTCTATTGTTTTTACTACTTTGATTACTGCGTGACTACTAAATTGCTCTTTAATTCTATTAGTGACATTTTGGTTGTTGTCTACTACTAGAATTCTTGTCGTATTTTCCATTTCTTTCTCCTTTTATTTAGTTTCCTTATTTACTACACGCATACTTAGTATAGCATAATATGTCGATTAGAGCTAGAAAATGTTTTGACAAGTTTTGTCTAGTTATGTAAAATGATGTCGAAAGTTGTCGAAATTAGTTTTTTGACAGATGATTTTACATTGTTTTAAAGAAAAAAATGCCTTGGAGCATTTTTAGTTTTCAATAATTCTTATTATATCTAATATGTTATTTGGATTTAAACAACTACTTCCTAGTATATAGCCATCTAATTCTTTGATTGTTTCTAGTTCTTTGATATTTGAACTATTAACATTGCCACCAAAGATGATACTTACTTTATGATGATAATAGCTTTCAATTATTCTTTTAATGAATTTTATAGTACTTTCTATTTCTAAAATATCATAAGGTTCATTACTACCAATTAAATAAGCAGGTTCATAAGCGATTATAATGTCACCCATTTTTTCTTCAGGAATATTATTTAATATTCTAGCTATATCTCGTTCTAAAACTTGATGTTTTACTTTTCTTAAATATTCTTCTTTAGTTTCACCTATACAATAAATTACTTTGATATCATTATTTAAAGCAGTATTTATTTTCTTTAATAGTATATTATGATTTTCATTATAATATTTTCTGCGTTCAAAGTGGCCTATAATTGTATATTTAACATCTAAACTTTTTAGGGCTTCTATACTTGTATCACCAGTTAAATATAAATCACTATTAATATTTATATCTTGACTACATAATTCTATATTTTCATTTTTAAATAAAGATAAATATGGTGTACTAGGAGCGATAATTAACTTTATATTATTACTTATAATATCTTTTAGTGAATCTTTATATAAAGACATTTCATAATAGGTTTTATGAGCTTTTAAATTACAAATCAAGTACTTCAATGCCATCATCCTCCATTATAGCTTCTATTCCTGGAAGAGTGCCATTTGCTATAAATTCTAATGTGGCTCCACCTCCACTAGAAATGTTTTCAAA
>CANSWQ010000064.1 GCA_947650775.1 uncultured Mycoplasmatota bacterium | reverse complement strand
GTAACTAAACCATTCCGTTTTGAAGGCAAAAGAAGAATGGAAAATGCTTTACTAGGACTAGAAGAATTAAAGAAGCATGTAGATACCTTAATTGTAATACCAAATGATAAATTAAGAGATATAATTGACCGAAACACATCATTTAAAGATGCATTTAAAGAAGTAGACAATGTTTTACATCGTGGGGTACAATCTATTTCCGATCTTATAGCAGTAACTGGAATTATCAACTTAGACTTTGCTGATGTTAAAACAGTTATGCAAAAAAGTGGAACAGCCATTATCGGTATTGGTTGTAATGCTGGCGAAAATAGAGCTATCGAAGCAGCTCGTCAAGCTGTAGCCAACTCTTTACTTGAAGCAACAATTGAAGGAGCAACTAATGCAATTGTCAATGTAACTGGTGGTTCTAATCTTACATTATTTGAAATTGAAGATGCTGTAGAAACAGTTAGAGCGGCTGCTAATAGTGATGTTAATATTATCTTTGGTGCTATCCAAAATGATAATTTACAAGATGAAGTTATTGTAACAGTTATCGCAACAGGTTTTGAAAACGAAGGTGAAACTGAAGAAATGTTATTCAGTAATAATGATATGCCAAGAAGAAGACCTGAAAGAGAACCAGCACCAGACTTAGATAACGAATATGACATCCCACCTTTCTTAAGAAATAATAGTGATAGATTTTAAGAGGTAAAGAAATTTACTTCTTTTTTTGTTAAAAAGCAGAACAAATATTTGACATACATATATTCTTAATGTTATAATTATATTATCAATCAGGGAGGTATTAAAAATGAATGAATTGAATAAATACAATGAAAAGACTTTTGAAAATATTAAACACATTGATGAATATGGATATGAATATTGGTTAGCAAGAGAATTAATGAATATATTACAATATTCAAATTGGCAAAATTTTGAAAAAATAATTAATAAGGCAATTATGGCTTGTGAAAACAGTAATTTTAATGTTATGGATCATTTTATTGACATCAGTAAAATGATAGAAATTGCCAAAGGAGCAAAGAGAAAAGTACTAGACTATAAGTTATCTAGATATGCATGTTATTTAATTGCTCAAAATGGAGACAGTAGAAAATCAGTTATTGCACTAGCCCAAACTTATTTTGCTATTCAAACAAGAAAGCAAGAAATTAGTGAAAAGGAATATAGCTCATTAACAGAGGAAGAAAAAAGATTTTATCAAAGAAATTTAACTAAAAAAGGAAACTATTCTCTTAATCAAGCAGCCAAAAATGCTGGTGTAAAAAACTTTGATAAATTTCATAATGCTGGATATGAAGGTTTATATAATGGCGAAACTGCTGATGATATTGCTAAAAGGAAACATTTAAGATATAGAGAAGATATTTTAGATAATATGGGGAGTGAAGAATTAGTTGATAATTTATTTAGAATTACCCATACAGAACAGAAGTTAAAAAGAGATAATATAATAGGAGAGAAAAATGCATGCATTACACATAAAGAAATAGGAAAAATTGTTAGAAATGCTATTAAAGAAGCAGGTGGAACAATGCCTGAAGATTTGCCAACTCCTAAAAATAGTTTAAAAGAATTAGAAAAAGAAAATAAAAATAATCTTATTCTATAAATAATTTGTTAATATAAAGGTTAGATTTATTAAAGTTTGATTGACACTAAGAACTTTATTAGATAAAATTAAAGTGGTGATAGAATGAATATACTTGTAATACCATCATGGTATCCAAATGGAACAGATAAATTAATGGGGATATATCATAAAGAATTTTGTGAAGCTCTAGCTAAAAGAGATAATATGAATGTTAATATGTTATATCTTGATAGACAGCGATTAAGTGCGCCTTTTAAATATTTATTTATGCCCAAAAAGGAAGTAATCCAAGAAGAAGGATATAAAACGTATATGCGAAAAATGTTAGACCTTCACAAAATAAGTTTCGATATTGAAATGGAAAAATATGCCCGTGTTTTAGCTAAAGCTTTTAAAGACTACTTAAAAGAAAATCCGAAACCCGACATAATTCACGCTCAAGTTACAAATCCTGCTGGGTATGCTGCTTGTAAATTAGGCCAAAAATATAATATACCAGTAGTAGTTACAGAGCATGCCACTTATTATGAAAGATTTTTCAAAGGTGAAGATTACAAATATGGCAAATATGTATTAGATAATAGTTATTTTACTACAGTAAGTGCTTATATGAAAAAAGAAATTTTAAAAATGAGCAATCAATGTGATGTTTTAGCCAATTTAGTTGATACCGAAATCTTTAAAAAAGAGCGTAAAAAAGTCCAAGGTTTAAAACTTGTTACTGTTGTAGGATTAAGAAAAGTAAAAAGAGTAGATGATATAATGGCATCTTTAAAAATCTTAATAGAAGAACATAAAATTAAAGATGCCAAACTAACAGTAGTTGGTGATGGCTTTGATGAAGAATATTATAAAAACAGATGCCAAGAATTAGGCATGGAAAAGTATGTAGATTTTGTTGGTAGAAAAACCAAAGAAGAAATAGCAAATATTCTCCTTGAAAATAATATTTATGTTATGTCCAGTGAAATTGAATCTTTTGGAATACCTGCTATCGAAGCCTTTGCTAGTGGTTTACCAGTAGTAGCAACTAAATGTTTAGGTCCAGAAGAATATGTTGATGATAAATGTGGGAAATTAATATCAATAGGTAATCCACAAGAAATGGCCGAAGCAATTTTAGAAGTTTATCAAAACTTAGACAAATATGACATTAAATATTTAAGAAGTGTTGCAGATAGATATGGAGCTAAGAGTATTACTGACAAAGCCATTAAAATATATAAAGAATTATTAAAAAAGTAGTTTAATATAGCAGAGGATGTGAATATTTTGAAAAAACATTCATTTATAGAAAGTACAATTATTTCAACGTTATCAATAATATTTATAAAAATACTAGGAATGATATATGTTATTCCTTTTTATGCAATAGTTGGAGTTCAAGGCTCAATATTATATGCTTATGCTTATAATATATATGGACTATTTTTAGAAATTGCCACTGCTGGTATACCTAATGCTATTGGTAAAATTATCAATGAATTTAATACTTTAAATAAACAAGAAGCCAAAATAAGAGCATTTAAAATTGGAAAAAGATTATTATTATTTATAGCTGTTACATCATTTTTAATAATGTTTATTTTTGCTCCCGAATTAGCCAAAATGATTTTAGGAAATCTAAAAGGCGGAACCACAATTGAACAAGTAGCTTTTGTCATCAGAGCAGTTTCATTTTCATTATTATTATTTCCATTTTTAAGTGTAACAAGGGGGTTCTTTTTAGGACACAAAATAGTTTATGTCTCAAGCTTTTCTCAAGTTATAGAACAAATTGTAAGAGTAGCTTTTATCCTAGGAGGCAGTTACATCGCTTTAAGAGTTCTCAATCTTGATTTAACACATGCTGTTGGTATCGCTGTTTTTAGTGCTTTTGTAGGAGGAGCCTTCTCCTTATTATATGTAATAACAAAGCTCCACAAAAACAAAGAAGAGTTTAATTTAAAAGAAGAATATAAGAAGAAAGATAACATAAGTAATAAAGAGATAATAAAGAAAATATTTATCTATGCCATCCCAACTGTAATAATAAGTATTGCTTTTTCGATATATAATAATGTAGATATGATTTTAATATTAAGAACAATGAATCATCTAGGATTTGAAGCGAGTGAAGTAGAGTTTATTTCAACTGCTATAAGTACCTGGGCACCTAAGATAAGTATTATCATAACATCAATTGGTCTTGGAATGGCACCAGGATTAGTCGCAGCAATGGTAGAGGCTCATACTTTAAAAAACTATGAAGAAGTAAACAGAAAATTTAATAAAGCTTTAGAAATAACGATATTAATTACTATTCCAATGTGTGTAGGCATATCCTTATTAAGCTCATCTATATGGACAATATTTTATGGTTACAATGATTTTCACCAAATAGGTTCTTTAATTTTAATGGTATGTATATTCTCTCCCTTATTTTCTAATCTTTATACTATTTGTAATTTCACATTACAAAGTGTCAACAAATTTAAGATGGTATATGTAAGTGCTTTAACAGGAATATTAGTGAATGCTTTATTAGATGTACCTTTAATGTTATTATTATCTAAAATAGGATTGCCACCATATTGGGGAGCAACATTAGCTACCATCCTAGGTTTTAGTGTAACTGTAATAATTGCTACTAAAGTATTAAAAAAAGAATTTGGCTTTAAATATAAAGGAATACTTAAAATGTTAGGAAAAACTCTCATTCCTTTAATATTGATGATAATAAGTGTAATAGTATTAAAACTTTTAATACCAATTAATGTTGGAAATAGAATGTCATCAATAATATATGTTGGTATAATATCCCTTGTAGGGGCCATAATATATTTTCTAGTAACTTATAAAATGGGTTTAATTGATCAAGTGCTAGGTGAAGATTTTCTAGATAAATTAAAAAACAAATTTAAATTAAATAAAAGAGTTAAAGAAAGTTAAGATAAGTAAAATAAAAAATAACTTATCTTTTTCTATTGTTTAAAAGATATTTTGGATTTATAATAGAATAAAGAAGTGATTTGAGTTGAACAAAGTTAGTATAATAGTTCCTATTTATAATGAAGAAAAGAATTTAAAAAAATGTATAGAATCTCTTATTAATCAAACTTATAAAAATTTAGAAATAATATTAATAAATGATGGATCTACGGATAATTCCAAAAAAGTTATTGATAGTTATAAAGATAAAAGAATAGTAGCCATTCACAAAAAGAACACCGGTATAGGTGATACTAGAAATACAGGTATTAATAAATCTACTGGTGAATACATAATGTTTGTGGATAGTGATGACTACATAGAATTAAATTGTGTAGAAATACTATTAAAAAATTTAAATGAAAATAAAGCTGATTTAGCAATTTCTAATTATTATTTAGACACACCAAGTAAAACTTATGAAATCAATTTAAAAAATATAAAGACAACCAGTATTAAAGAAGATGAAGATTTACTTTGTAAAATAAATTTATCACCATGGATTAAACTTTATAAAAAAGATTTATTAATAAATAATAGCAATAGGTTTCCAATTAACTTAAAATACGAAGATGTTCCTTTTGTAGTAGAGGCAATTATAAAAGCTAGGAAAATAAGTTTTACTCCAGAATATTTATATCATTATGTAATTAAAAAAAGTGGCGAGACTATAACTAGAGATGAAAGAATATTTGATATAATTACCATATGTGCTATAGTTGAAAAGAAATTAAACCAAATAGATTATGTAAATAAAACAAACTTTTTTGTTAAAGTATTAAGTTATTATTTAAAAAATAGTCGTTATATACCAAATATTAATTTAAGAAATGAATTTA
>CANSWQ010000063.1 GCA_947650775.1 uncultured Mycoplasmatota bacterium | reverse complement strand
CACATTAACTAAAGGTATATATTTATTATTGTTAATAATAATATTCAAAAAAATAATCATCTTAATAAAGAGAATGTTAGCCAAAGACAATCAAAATGAAAAGAAAACACTAATACTCAAGAGTTTAAAACAAATAAGTATATGTACATTTCTTATAATATTAAATGATATATTAATATTCTTAATCGGAAATAAAATCTTATCAATATTTTTATTTATGATTAAGTAGACACAGCGGTATATATTTGATAAAATAAAATTACAGGTGATTTAATGAGAGCGTTAATAGTAGATGATATGAAATATAAACAAGAAGAAGTCATTTATGCTTTAAAAAAACATAGAATTACAGATTATGAAATAGCTGAATCCATAAAAGATGCTTTGGTTCTTCTAAAAGAGAACAAATTTGATATTATAATAACCGATTTAGGTTTACCTAGAATAAAAGGAGAAGATATCACTGATTCTCTTGAAGGACTAAATATGCTAATTGGACTATATTGTCGTAAAATATTTATTCCTACTATAATTTATTCAACCACTAATATTCCTAGTAGTGATTTAAATGATTTAAGATACGTATATGAATATCCATTTAGGTCAAGCTAGTGATATAGACACTTTAATATTATTACTACAAATACATATTGATAATAGCAAGCACCAAAAAGAAAGCACAGAAGTTAGAAGTACTGATTCTAAAATTGCAAGAGCAAGAGTAAATAAAAATAGTATAACAGACTCGAATTAAGTTCGAGTTTTATTATAATCTAAAATGTGTTATAATGTGTATGTGATGTATTATGAAAAAAGTTATTGTTGGTATAAGTGGTGGGGTAGATTCAGCTGTCGCAGCACTTCTTTTAAAAGAACAAGGCTATGAAGTTGAAGGTTTATTTATGCGCAATTGGGATTCAATGCTTAATAACGATACTTTAGGCAATCCTAATTTTAATGAGAATATTTGTCCTCAAGAAACCGATTATAATGACGCAATAAAAACTTGTGAAATATTAGGTATTAAATTGCATAGAGTAGATTTTATAAAAGAGTACTGGGATTATGTATTTACCTACTTTTTAGAAGAATTAAAAAAAGGTAGAACACCCAATCCAGATATGTTATGTAACAAATTTATAAAATTTGATTTATTTAAGAAAGAAGCCGAGAAATTGGGCGCCGATTATATAGCAACAGGTCATTATGCCCGCATGATAGATAATTCATTATATCAAGCCTTAGACAAAAATAAAGATCAAACATATTTTTTAGCAGACGTATCAAAAAAACAGCTTGAAAACGTTTTATTTCCCATTGGTGAATATGATAAACCTACTATCAGAGAAATTGCTAAAAAAGCCGGATTAAATGTCGCTGACAAAAAAGATTCAACAGGTATATGTTTTATTGGCGAAAGACACTACCAAGAGTTTATTAAAAACTATTTAAAACCAAATCCTGGTAATATAGTAAACGTCGAAACTAAAGAAGTGATTGGTAAACATACAGGTCTTATGAACTACACAATTGGGCAAAGAAGAAATGTAGGGTTAAGTGGCGATTTAGAAAGGCACTATGTATGTGGTAAAAACGTTAAAGAAAACATATTATACGTCGCTTTTGGAGATAGCGATTACCTTTATAGTGATTCTTGTACATTAGATAGTATAAACCTAATTGAAGATTTACCTAAAAACTGTACCGCTAAGTTCCGTTATCGTGGTGAAGAAATACCAATAGAAATAGAATATATAAAAGAAAATGAAATAAAGATTAACTATCCTAATTTAGCTAAGTCAATAACACCAGGTCAAGCATGTGTTTTTTATGACAATGAAAAGTGTCTAGGGTGTGGTTTTATAAAAGATGTTTACAAAAAAGGGGAGAAACTTTGGTATTTATGCTAAATAATAGTGGAGGGGAGATAATACTCCTCTCTTTTTAATACAAAAAGTTAACAACTACTTGACATGCTAGTGTTAATTATCTTATAATTAAAATGTAAATATTAAAGGAGAATGAAAATGAATAGTTTAAGCGAATTACTGCAAGAACTTGGTATATCTAAAGTAAGATTAGCCAAATATTTAAACGTTTCAAGACAAATGGTTTATAATTATTTAGAATTAGAAGATCTAAATAAATGGCCTAAAGAAAAGAAAATATTATTATTAAAATTATTAGATATTGAAGATGGTGATGAAGGCACTATAAAAGGCATTAAAATCACCACCGATTATTTAATGTCAGTTGAAAACAGATTAAATCAAGGTGTAAAAAGTTCAAGTGATATGGATAGTTTCTTTGATATGAAAGGATTAAATAAAGCTGAACAAACATTAATCGCTGATATCACATATTTAATCAAAGAAAAGCTATTAGAAGAAAATAAAAAAGAAGAAAACTTCAATGCAATGAATTATTTATATCATATGTTACAATCAATTGATAATGTTCCCGAAATAAAATACATATTAGGATATATGTCAAAAACAACAGGCTTTATAAGTCCCGATGAATTTGTTTTTGATGAAGAACGTCAATTTATTTTTGAAGGAATCCTTTACTCTGCTTTAACTTTATACAACAATGGTGGAGCAAGTCGTAGCAAGCTCGCCGAAAGTCACAAACGTTTTGTTCAAGAAATAGAACAGAAAAATGAAGAAAAATTAAGCCGCACTCAACAATTAAACACTATTAAAATACAAGCTTTAAGAGAATTAGGATACAATCAAATAAATGAACAAAATGCTGCTGAAGTCTTTGAAAAAATTGCTGAAATTCAATCCAGAAAAGTATAAATAAAAGATATGAAAAAGAAGAATATAATAACCATTTTAGCAGTAATAATTCTTGTTATATTAATAGTATTTATAGTATTATTTCAAGATAAAAAATTAGATGTTACAAGTAAAGAAGTAACAGAGTTATACAAAACTTTAGGTGAAGTTGATATTAATAAATGTGGCGGCTTAATAACTTATAGTGACAAAGCTATAACAGCAAATGATTTAGATATAAATAATCGTTTATGTAGAGCATATTACTCTTTAAATGATAATCAAATTAACACTCAAGTAGAAAAAAGTAGCAAAACAAATAGCAATGGTATAAAAATATGTAAAATAGGGGAAAGCACTACCCTTGCAACTACTAATGAAAATGAAACAGAGTGTGAATATCAAATAATAGAAAAGAGTAAATTAAAAGAAAGTTACAAGAATATTTATGGTAGTGATATAGAGGAAGAAGACAAATTTTACATTTCAGATAAAGAAATCTGCATAAAAGAAGGGGAGGTATATTATTGTGGCAATGCCGAGAACTATAATGTATCTATAGCCCCCGATTCTACTATTTATCGTATAATAGATAAAGCAATCGAAAAAACATCTGGAGAATTAATAATATACGATTATTTTCTAAAAATAAGTAATAATATTTGTTATTCAACAAACACTAATAATGAAGTTAAAGAATGTAGTAATGAGATTAAAAAGAAAGACTTAACCAATGATGATGAAGCGATAAAGATAGTAAAAAAATATGGTTCAATATATAAACATACATTTAAAAAAGATTCAAACAAAAGCCACTATTGGTACAAATCTGAATTAAAATAGTTTAAAAGAGGGGGAATCCCCTTTTTATTTTATATAACCCCTATTATCATTATTATGATATATAATATATAACCTTATTAAATATATAAATAAAGATATACGCGCGTATTAATAACCATATTATAAATATAAATAAGGTTATTATACGTATGAAATTTTTTTATATAATAATTTTAAATTTGTTTAAAAATTTTTTATTAAATTTAAATTAATTATTGCTTTTATTAATTAATTGTGTTATACCTGATTTAGGCAAAGATGTATATTTAAAAATTGTGTCTAAAAAATACCTGAACGACTTGCACGCAAGTTGATTATTTTTTAGATAATGTGTTTCGCATAATATATATTATGTTAACTTTGACTTCGCGAAAACATTAAGATAACTATATTTATAATTTTCTAAATTGCAGAATGCTATTCTTTTTAACTAATCTTCTTTTATTGTTACTTTGTAAAATTCCTTATATTCAAGCGTAATATTATCAATATATATTTTAGTTCTTTTGGAATTATTTATAATAATTTCATTTTTAGAATTGCATTCATAATCAGTAATTATTGCATAATCTTTATTTTTATATAATACTATTTTGTTATCTGCTGTAACATAAAAGCCTTTTAAATCTTTAGCTTTATTTATACCATTATCAGAAATTATATTTTGTATTAAAATAAAAAAGGAAAGAGCAACTAAAAGCGTTAGTAAATTACTAATTTCCTTATCTTCTTTACTTTCTGCTACTGTCCCCTTTTTTATAAAGTATTGTATTAGACGAAAAGCTATTATAAAAATTATAAATATAAACGGTATAATAAAACTATTTTCTGTTATAATAATATCACCTGTAATTAAATAATCTACAGAAACATTAAAGAATATTAGTATCGAATATAAAATGAGTGCCCCTGCAAAAATATCTGTATATTGTTTTATCACCTTTAAATTTTGTCTTCTTCTATAAACATACATTATAGTTTTATCAATTAATAACATTTCAATACCAATAATAAGGTATAAAATAAAATTATGAAATAGCACTAATAAATCGTTATATAAGTCCATTTCTATGAAACAGGGATCTATATTAAAGTAAGAATAATACGAAACTTTCTTTATATATATGCATATTTGAGCAATCGCTAACACTAAAGTAATAGTAACACTTGAGTAGAGTATTTTATATTCTGCAATTGTTTTCTTGATTTTTTCTAACATAATTAGTCCATCTCACTTCAAGTGGTTATTATATAAGAAATTCAAAGAATATTCAATATTAAAACATAAAATAATTAAATAATACTAGGCCAAAACCAATAAGCATACCTATATATAAATACTTATTAAGATTATACTTTTTAGCTTTCGGTAATATTCCTTCAATAGCAAGTGTAATCATTATTCCGCCAACTAATATAAGTATTAAACTAATAAGACTATCAGTTATATATTTACTTAAGAATATATAAGCAAGTAATGCTCCAATAGGTTCCGCAATCCCTGATAAAAAAGTTTTAAATAAAGCTTCCTTTTTAGAATTAGTCGCATAATAAATAGGAACAGCAATGCTGATACCTTCCGGAATATTATGAAAAGCTATCGCTAACGCCAGTTTAATACCCATTGACATATCTTTATATGAACTCATAAAAGTCGCAACACCCTCCGGCAAATTATGAAGTATTAATGCCAGCATATTAAGAATACCCAGTTTATATAAATCACTCTTTTTTATTTCTGCTTTCCTTATTAGCTTCTGTAAATAATGAATTAAAATAATACCAATAATAAAAGAAGCAAAAGAAAGTATTATCCACTTCTCTATTCCATAGTTTTTAAAAAGAATAAAGGTAGACTCAGGGATTAAATCTGTTATACTAATACCAATCATAATAGCAAGAGAAAAAGCAAGAGAACCTGTAATAAATTTTAAAATATTATCCTCTTTAAATTTAAAGAAAATAACTAGCCCGCCTAAAACAGTCGAAAGTCCTGCAATGGTAGATACTAGTAAAGCGCCAATAATTTCCATATAATCACCATTAAAGTTTATGAATTAAAGCTTATAATTAAACCATAATAATAGTGGGAGGGAAAAGAAAATGAGAAATCAAAAACAAAATAATAAAAATAATAAGAACGAAA
>CANSWQ010000062.1 GCA_947650775.1 uncultured Mycoplasmatota bacterium | reverse complement strand
AGGAGACTATTATGAATAGATTATTAGTTATAGTAGTACTTATTTTAGTTCCAATTACCATAGTTACTTATAATAATGAGGCAGAAACTACTCTAAAAGGTAATACTTTGGAAAATATTAGTTTAGAAATACCTGTTAAAAATGAAGAAGAACCTAAAATAGTTATAGAGGATTCTAAACCAACTGTTTTAATTAGTAATAATAAAGATAAAAGCAATCCTATTGTAATAGATTTGGAAGAATATATTATTGGAGTAGTCGCTGGAGAAATGCCTGCTTCATTTAATATGGAAGCTTTAAAAGCACAAGCGATAGCTAGTCGTACTTATGCGATGTATAAAATGAAAAATTTAAATAATTATGTCCTTAGTACTACTATTAATGATCAAGTGTATTTAAGTATAGAACAAATGAAAAGCAAATGGGGTAATGATTTTGATTACTATTATAATAGAGTTAAAAGTGCTGTTGATGCAACAAAAGGTCAAGTTATAACTTATAATGATAATCTTATAATCGCTTATTATTTTGCTATATCTAATGGATATACAGATAATGCCACTAATGTTTTTAATGAAAATAAATCTTATTTAGTTAGTGTTGATTCAAAATGGGATAGAAATTATAGTGCTTATAGTTCAACTAGAACTATGATAAAATCTAATTTTTGTAGTAAGTTAGGTATAAGTTCTGATATAGTTAATATAACTAATGTATCTAGAGATACTAATCATTATGTAAGAAGTATTACCATAAATGGGAAAACTTTTAGTGGAAGAGAAGTTTTTAATAAACTTGGTTTAAAATCACATGACTTTGAGATAAGTGTTAGTGGAGATAATGTAATAATTAAAACTCTTGGGTTTGGTCATGGTGTTGGTATGAGTCAATATGGAGCACAAGGCATGGCTAAAGAAGGTTATACTTATGAAAATATTTTAAAACATTATTATCAAAATACGGAAATATCTAAACTTTAAGATTTATCTTTAAAAAATAAGTAATTTTTAAGTTTTATTTTGTATAATTTTTTAAAACTTGTTCACTTTATTATTAGAGGAAGGTGAATGAATTGAAACAAAAAAAACTTAGAGGTTATGTTTTACCAACATTATATGTTATTATTTTAATGCTAGTATTTGGGGCGGTTAGTTTAGTGAGTAGTATGTTAAAATCTAATCCTGATTATTTATATTCTATTGGAATAATTAATACGGATACAAGAACAGTGGTGGAAACTAATGATGTTCCGATTATTTCTAGACCTTATACTAGTGAGGCCGTAAGTGTTGATAAGTATTTTTATGATATTAATGCAGAGGAAGATAAACAAGTAAATTCTCTTATTTATTTTCAAAATACTTATATGAAAAATACGGGTATTCTTTATAAGGCTCAAGAATCATTTGATGCTGTAGCAGTCTTAAGTGGAAAGGTTTTAAATGTCCGCACTGATGAGATACTTGGTAATGTTGTGGAAGTAGAACATAATACTAATCTTAGAACAATTTATTATAGCTTGGGAGAAGTAAAAGTAAAAGTGGGAGATATGTTAATCCAAGGTCAAACAATAGGTACTAGTGGAGCGAATAATATAAGTGAAGCTAAAAATAGTTTATTATTTGAAGCTTATTATAATGGAGCTTTAGTTAATCCAGAATCTATTTATGATGTTGATGCAACTACTTTAAATTAATTTTAGTATAGATAACTCACCCTTTTCATATTTATTATTAGGTGGGTTTTTTTATGGGCAATAATATTTTAATAGAGGCAGATTATATATTGATAACAAACGTTACGATTAGAAGAGCAGCAGAGTATTTTGGTATTTCAAAGTCGGTTTTACATAGACATATGAAAAATCTTAAATATATAGATTATAATAGATATTTAAAGATTAAAAAACTTTTTTTGGAACATAATAAGGTTAGACATATTAATGGTGGAATGGCAACTAAAAAGAAATATTTATAGTAGGTGATATTATTTGATTATATATATTGTTGAAGATACTTTATATTGCGCTTATCATGGTAAACTAATATCTGTGGCGTTAAAATCATGTATTTTAAAAGGGTTTATTATAAATAAAGATGTTTTTATGCATGAGTTTAGTGCAATGCTTAAAAAAGAAAAAATTAAAAATAAATTATTTGGGGATAATATTTCTTTTATTGATAATGGTTATTTTAGTGTTGGGGATTTATTTTTTATTGAAAGTATATTCTTGGATTTAGGTTTTATTAAAGTTAATTTTTTAAATATTAGAGAATTGTTCCCAGAAGCAAAAGCTACTTATATCGAAATAAATAATAGTTATTTGGTTTTATATTTAGATAAAACACTATATCTTGATTTAACTTATTTTAATGATATTCCAAAGGTTCTAGGTTTATTTAAATCATATTTTGATAAAGATATCGCACTTTTTGGTGTAAATAAATGTATACCAAAAGTATACATAAATGATGTAAATATTTATTATATAGAAAATTATAGAGACTATATTACACAAAGTTTACTTAAAGTGAAAGAATAGGAGGTATTACTTCCTTTTTTTATTGATATTATTCTTGTTTTATACTATAATTACATATGGTAACCAATAGTGAATTTATGAGGTATGGAGGAGAGTTGAAATGATAAGGTTTGTTATTGTTGATGATGATAGAGATGAGATAGTTCATATTAAATCTTTATTGGATGAAGTAGTTACTATTGATAAAGAAATAGTTTGTTTTCATAAACTTAATGAAGATCTTAAAAATGAAATAAAAAATACCGATATTAGAAAAGTTTATATTTTAGATATTGAACTTAATGATAAAATAAGTGGTATTAATATTGCTAAAATTATTAGAGATGTTGATTATGAAAGCGAAATATTATTTATTACGAATCATGATAGTATGTTTGAAAGTGTTCATAGAGGTGTTTATGAAGTATTTGACTTTATAGAAAAATTTCATGATTTTGATAAAAGATTTAAAAAAGATATTAAGGCGATTATTAAAAGAAATTTTGATAATAAAATGTTTAATTATAAAGTCCTTAGTATTTACTATAGAGAAATTATGTATATTTATACGGATGATAGAAAATTAATTATTGTTACTCCGAATAATGAATATACAGTTAATATGACAATTAAAGAAATTATGACGATGCTTGATAGTAGATTTAGACAATGTCATAAATCTTGTATTGTTAATACCGACCATATTGAAAAGAAAGATTATAAAAATGGTTTTATTATTTTAGATAATGGAATGAAAGTTGATTATTTATCTAAAAAGTTTATGAAGGAATTAGATAAATGAAGGAATTTATATTTTGGCTGATGGCTTGTTTCTTATCTACTTATGGAATAACATTTTTGTTTTGTAAAGTATCAGAAGTAAAAGGTGGATTGAGCTATAAAAGTATGTTTATATTTGTAATTGGTGTATTATACTTATCAATTTCAAAATATTATGGCAATAAAATTACATATAGTTATTTTATATTTTATCCAATTTTATATTATTCGATATGTAAAATAAAATTACGGAGAATGATTATTATTACTTTGATAATTTGGTTAATAGGAACCTTTTTAGATTTAATTTCAATGTTATTTTCTTCGCTTGTATGTTTAATTTTTAATATTGATTTAATAAAATATTATAATGTGTTTACTCTAAGTTTATCAGTTTTAGTAGTTTTGGTTTTTATTATAATTGGTTCATGGAATAAAACTAGAAATCTGTTGATAAAGGTCATTAACTATTTGAGTGATATTGAATATTCTAATTTTACTTTAATAGTTTTTTGTATATTTAATTTTATTCTAGCATTATGTATATTTTTTAATTTAGATCGTATAAAAGTAGATGTTTTAATTTTTATAATAATTTTATTATTAGTATTTAGTTTTATATTGTTGATAAAGTTTAGAATTAATGATGTAGAAAATAAGAAATATTTGAAAACTTTAAAGGAAAATAATGATTTCTATATAAGGATGGATGATGAAAATAGAATTTTTAAACATAATTTAATAGCAAAGTTATCGAGTATTAAATCTGTATCTAATAAAAAAGCCATTGCTTTAATTGATGACTTTGTTATAAAAAATAATAAAGGAATGAATTATTCTAAAAAGATGAAAACTATTCCTTATGGATTAAATGGAATTATTCATCAAAAAACTTATCCATATTTAGAAGATATTAATTTTAAATTAATTAATAAAATAAATACTGATATATTTAAAGTATTGAAACCTAGAAGATATAATGTTTTGGTTGAGAAACTAATGGTTAGCTTAGATAATGCAATAGAATCAAGTTTGAATAGTAGAAATAAAGTAGTAGTTATTAGCTTATATGATGATGAGGAAAATATTTATGTAGAAATTAAAAATAGTTTTGCTCATATTATTGATGTAGATAATTTAGGTAGTTTAAATTATTCAACTAAAGGTAAAAGAAGAGGCTTAGGATTATTTTCAATTCTTAGAGATAATGAGGCAACTTTAAAAGTGATGGTTGTAAACAATTATTTTATTAGTTTAATAACTGCAAGAAAACAAAAATAACATCGTGAGATGCTATTTTTTAATTATATTAATTCTTCTGGACATTCAGGTTCGTCAAACATAAACCATAAAGTAAATGTTGAAGAAGACCCTTCAGCGATTTTACTTACTAAGTTAGATAAAAATTCCATTTCTTTACCTCCTTTACTTCATTTTTGCTTAAATTTATATAAAATAATTTAAACCATAATTAAATATTTTTTTTATAATATTTATAATTATTGTATTTAGCATTTGTTAATTTATAAAATAATGGATTTATAAATAGACTTTGGATTGTGCAAGCATATAATACTGCATTATTTATCATATTATTTTCGTTTAATATAAATAAGATGATATATACTATTGTAACTATTGTAGAGATTGTTTTACATTTCATTCTATGTTCTTTTCTTATTAGTGGTCTTTTTTCTGTATCTGCTGGAGACCATATAATGATTGAAAGTAATGTAAATGCTAGGATAATGTATCCTATAGTGTTAGGTATTGTATAGTTTTTAATAAGTATAGGTATTATATTATATACTATTATACTTGATATCCAACATCCTATATTTGTTTTTGCATGCCAGCCAAAACTATATGTTCTAATACCGGAATAAAAAAGTAAAAATAATAAAGTTTGATATATAGTTTTAGTTATAATAGCTATTATTATTATTACACTTAATTTAATTACTAAACTATATATACCTTGAAGGCCATAATTTAATTTTTTTAATTTTAAATCATCACATTCTTGATATTTCATAATAAATTTAATAGATGAATTTACAAACTTCTCTTTCATAATCTACTTCCTTATTACCAACTCATTATAACTCAATGATATTGATATTTAAATAGAGTTTACTTAAAGTAATTTAATTTTGAGGTCAAAAATATTTTTAAAGTTGTTTTCTGTTAGTATACATATTTTGGTGCATGTAAATTTGTATTTGATGTTTAAAGGGTTTTATTAAAAACTAAAATATGGTATCTTTGGAATAGCTTGATAATAAATCGGTTATTTACTTACAAAAAATGCTCCATATTACCAAGTAAGATCCGAATAGTGGTCTGTATGTTGTTTTCTGTACGAAGTAGAAAGGTGAGGTGTGATGTTATGCAAGGTAAAGTAAAATGGTTTAATAATGAAAAAGGCTATGGTTTTATTGAATATAACGATTTAGAAGATATCTTTGTTCATTATTC
>CANSWQ010000061.1 GCA_947650775.1 uncultured Mycoplasmatota bacterium | reverse complement strand
CCATAACTGCCCCAAAAAAGTTGGAATTAATTGTTCTTAACATTTCTGTAATGGCGGATATTTTTTCTTCTCTAGAAAAATCATTATTTATTATGTAATTTGCTAAATATACTTCGTTAGATAATGATGCTACTTCTGCTATAATAGGATCATCATAAGCATACTGAATAGGAGTGCAAGAAAACCTTAAATAATTATTTACAGCATGCCCCATTTCGTGAGCAAGAGTACCAATATCATCTAATATACCATTGTAACTCATTAAAATATTTGAGGTTTGGCCATATATACTTAAACTATAGCCTCCGCTTTGTTTGCCTTGATATGGCATAAAATCTACCCAACGCTCTTTATAACCTTTTTGGATTAAATTACTATAATCTTCACCTAATACTTTAGTTGCCTCATAAACAAAATTTTTGGCATCTTCTACTGAATATACTTTTTCATTTAAAACAATTGGGGCACTTGTATCATAAGTTTCTAATTTGTCTACTCCTAATAATTTTTTAAATACTTGATAGTATTCATGCAAATATTTTATATTATTAGAAGCAGATTTTTGAAGTACCTCTTGAACTTCAACTGGAATATTATCATTTTTAAAGAACATGTCTTTAGCTGATTTATATCCTCTTATCTTTGCTATACTACATTTTCTTCCCATAAAAGATATTAAATTACTGCCTAATACTTTAGCATATTTAATTCTTTCCTTATTTAGATTTTCATAAGCATTTTTTCTTACTTGACGATTTTTACTACTTATATATTTTCGATAATTTCCTGTATTTAATTTTACATCATTTCCTTCTTCGTCTTTAATTGTTCCATAATCAAGACAAGAATTTAACATAGTAGAAAATAGTGTATCATAATTACGGATATCTTTTGTTAAAATAGATATTATCTCCTCGGTTGCTTCGTCTTTTACATACTTCTTTTCTTCTGCTAATTCTTCTAAAAAATGTTCATATTCTTTTAATCTTGAATCGTTTTTAATAAGACTTTTTACATCAAACTTATCACTATGGATGATTTCAGGTGTTATAAAAGATATATTCTCTCTAAATTCTGACAATAAAGCTGATGCTTCTTGAAACATTTTGTCATATTTATCATTGCCTAAATCTTCATCTTGCTTTAACATAGCATAGGCATATAAATTTTCAAATCTATTATTTAACTTGTAAAATTCATTTAAAAGCTCATAAAGGTTTGTTCCTTCAAATATCTTACCTTTATATTTATTTAGACTCTTAGTTTGTTTTTTTGCTTCTTCTAATTCTTTATACCATAAATCATCATTTTGAAACCACTTTGTTAAATCCCAACGATATTCTTCTGGTACTTCATTTCTATTTTTATAATTGTATTCCATTACTTTTTCTCACTCTCTAAAGAAAGTTCTAGTTTCCTAGAACTTATTTTTTTATTTTTCTTCGTAATTTGCTTCTGCTACATCATCATCTTTTTTACTGTCTTTATTATTTTCTTCAGCAGTATCAGATGCTTCGTTTGATTGGTTTGCTTTAGCTGCTTCTTCATATACTTTTGTAGCTAAACGCATAGCAACTTCATTTAAGCTTTCAGTTTTTTTCTTGATATCGTCTGTATCTGTTCCCTCTAAAGCTTTTTTTAACTCTTCGATTTTTTCTTCAGCTTCTTTTTTGTCTTTTTCATCAACTTTGTCGCCTAAATCTTTAAGAGCTTTTTCAGTTGAGAATACCATTGTATCTGCTTCATTACGTACTTCAGCTTCAGCTTTTCTTTTTTCATCAGCTTCTTTATTAGCTTCAGCTTCTTTAACCATCTTATCAATTTCATCATCACTAAGATTTGTTGAAGATGTTATAGTAATTGATTGCTCTTTATTTGTTCCTAAATCTTTAGCGGTAACATTAACAATACCATTAGCATCAATATCAAATTTAACTTCAATTTGTGGTACTCCACGTGGTGCTGGTGGAATATTGTTAAGTTGGAAGTTTCCTAATGTCTTGTTGTCATAAGCCATTGGTCTTTCACCTTGCAATACATGTATATCAACAGCTGGTTGGTTATCAGCAGCGGTTGAGAATACTTGACTCTTACTTGTTGGAATAGTTGTATTTCTTGGTATTAATACTGTCATAACATTTCCTAAAGTCTCTAAACCTAGTGATAATGGAGTAACATCTAATAAAACAATGTCTTCTACTTCACCAGTTAAAACGCCACCTTGAACAGCTGCACCCATAGCAACAACTTCATCTGGGTTAACGCTCTTATTAGGTTCTTGGCCTAATTCCTTTTTAACTAATTCTTGAATATATGGTATACGAGTTGAACCACCTACTAATATTACTTTATTAATATCTTTAGCTGTTAATTTAGCATCTTTTAGAGCTTTACGAACAGAATCCATTGTAGAATCAAATAAATCTCTATTTAAATCTTCAAATTTAGCTTTTGTAAGAGTTGTTTCAAAGTGCACCGGTCCATCATCATTTTGAGCGATGAATGGTAAACTTATAGAGGCAGTAGTCATACCTGATAAATCTTTTTTAGCTTTTTCAGCAGCATCCTTAATTCTTTGCATAGCCATTTTATCTTTTGATAAATCTATACCATTTTCTTTTTTAAATTCATCAACTAAATAGTCCATAACACGTTTATCAAAATCGTCACCACCTAAACGATTGTTTCCGGTAGTAGATTTAACTTCAAATACTCCATCACCAAGTTCTAGAATTGAAACGTCAAATGTTCCTCCTCCTAAATCATATACTAGGATAGTTTGAAGGGTATCTTGCTTATCTAAACCATATGCTAAAGCGGCTGCTGTTGGTTCATTGATAATTCTTTCAACTTCTAAACCAGCAATTTTACCAGCATTTTTAGTAGCTTGACGCTCAGCATCGTTGAAATATGCTGGAACTGTTATAACTGCTTTAGTTACTTTTTCTCCTAAATAAGCTTCTGCATCTTTCTTTAATTTACTTAATATTTTAGCAGAAATCTCTTCTGGTGTATATTTTTTACCATTAGCTTCAACTTTTTCAGCTGTACCCATTTTTCTTTTAATAGAAGAAATTGTATTCTTAGCATTGGTAACAGCTTGGTTACGAGCTATTTGTCCTACCATTTCCTCTTCACCTTTAAATGCTACTACTGATGGAGTAGTACGTGCTCCTTCTGGATTTGTAATAACTTTTGGTTCGCCACCTTCTAATACTGCAACACAACTATTTGTTGTTCCTAAATCTATACCGATTATTTTTGCCATTTTATTCACTCTCCTTTTCGCTTACTTTAACCATGGCTGGTCTTATTAATCTATCATTATACATATATCCTTTTTGTAATACTTCAAGGACTGTATTTTCTTCTAATTCATTATTTACTTCAGTAACAACAGCGTTCATTATATTAGGGTCAAATTCCTTATTTAAACAATCTAACTCTGTTATCCCTTTGGAATTTAAAATTGATATTAAATTTTCATATATCATATTAAATCCTTCTAAGAATTTTTCGCTGCCTTCAGTCTTTATTTTTAATGCTCTATCAAAATTATCTAATATTGGTAATAATTTTTCTACTAAATCATAACCATCATATTTATAAAGACTTTGCATGTCTAAATCATAACGGCGACGCATATTTTGCATCTCTGCTGTTATTCTTAAAACTTTTTCTTTTAATTCTAAATTGGCACTTCTTAATTCTTCTTTTTCTTTGTCAAAAAACTTTTTCTTTTTTTCTTTCTTTTTCTCCTCTTTAGGTGGAGCTTCTTCCATTACTAAGTCTTCACTATTTTGGGTATTCTCTTTAATATCAATAGTTTCTTCACTCACTTTTATTTCTTCTTCATTTTGTATTACTTGCTCTTCCATTTATTCACCTTTTTCCTCTAGCCATTTATTTAATATATTTAATACTCCTACAACACGGTCATATTCCATACGCTTTGGTCCTATTATGGCAATAGTTCCTTCTTCGCCACCTAAATTGTAATTCGTTTTAATTACTGTAACATTATCATCAAACTCAGTTTCACTACCAATATAAATGTTAATGTTTTTATCTTCATCATTCTTGACTATTCTTCGAATAGAATTTTCATCTTCTAATTTAGATATTAAACGTTTTATTTCATCAGAATCATTATATTCTGGTTGAGCGAGCATTTTAGATTTACCTACAACATGAACATTTTCTTGGGTTTTGACAAAATCATTAAAAGCTTCATAAAATATACCATATATAGCTTCATATTGTTCCATTTCTCTAGAAATTATTGGTTTTATTTCATATTCAAGTCTTTCAGAGATATCTGGTATTGGTGTTCCAATTAGCATCTTATTAATTATCTCACTTGTTTTCATTAGCTCTTTTAAATTGATATCTTTGGCAATGGTAAATTGTTTATTTTTTACAATACCTTTATCAGTACAAACTAATGCGACAATCTTACTTTCTTCAAGCGGTATAATAGAAATTTGTTTTAAAGAATTATTAAAACTTTCCTTTCCTAAAGATATACTTGTATAGTTTGTTATATCACTAATAATTTCTAAACAAGCCGCGATAGCTTCACTAACTAGTAAGTTTTGATTAGAAAAGATAGTTTGTAATTTTAACATATCTTCACCAGTTAGTTCTTTAGGCTTCATTAGATTTTCTACATAGTATTTATATCCTCTTTCACTAGGAATACGTCCACTTGAAATATGGTTTTTTTCAATAAATCCTAGACTTTCTAAGATAGCCATCTCATTTCTGATGGTGGCACTAGAACATTTAAACTTATCACATAAATGTTTAGAACCAATAGGCTTGGCTTCTTTTATATAGCCTTCAACTATTTCTTTTAAAAGTGCTTTTTGTCTTTCATCCATGTTATCACCTTTGTTAGCACTCTTTTTCTTTTAGTGCTAATCTCATTATAATATTATGCTTAGCACTTGTCAATATATAACTGCTAATTTTATAAAATTTACATTTTTTAATTTAAAAAACTTTACCTCTTAGATAAAGCTTAAATTTTATTTATTTTTCAAATAGTTGATTGGCCCGTTTAAAGTCCATTATTTCAAAAAAGTTATCAATATATATTTCTTTTTTATTTTCATAATTTAGATAATAAGCATGCTCCCACATATCAATTCCTACTAAAGGAATAACTCCGTAACAATAAGGATTTGCTTGATTTTTTAAATTAATTATTTTTAACTTACCATTATCAAGAACTAAAAATGTGTAGCCTGAACCTTTTAATTTTAAAGCACTTTCTTTAAATCTTTTTTTAAATTCATTCATACTACCAAATCTTTCATTAATTTTATTTTTTAAAAATATGTTTGGTTCTTCTTTATTTGGACTCATACTATTAAAGTATATATAATGATTTATTACGCCACCTAGATTAAATAATATTTCTTCCCTATTTTCTTTACTAAATTCATTTAAATGATAGTTTAATTCAACTATACTATATTCATAATTATAATTATTCTTTATTAGTAATTCATTTAGTTTATCTAAATATTTCTTCTCATGTTTTAAATGATGTAAACCTAATGTGTGAGTATCTATGAATGGTTCTAAGGCATCATAGCTATACGGAAGTTTTTCTAATTTATACAAATTTATCACCTATTAAAGTGTATTCAAATCTTTAGAACTTAAAACTTTTTTATTCTTCTTGAGCTCTTATTCTAGCAAATACATCTTCATAGTGTTCAATTGTAACTTCATTGTCTTCAGGAGAAATCAAAGCATTTTTATATTCCATATGAGTAGCAAAGTAA
>CANSWQ010000060.1 GCA_947650775.1 uncultured Mycoplasmatota bacterium | reverse complement strand
AAAAACAAAAGTAATTGGAGCATCAAAACAACTAAGTGAAGAATGTATAATAACAAATATAGATAGATTAGGAACAGAAATAGCAAGTGGAAGAATAAATAAGAATGATTCTAAAGTAATATTAGCAAAAGACGAATTTATAACAGCAACTTCAACTGGAGATAATAAATATTATTATGTAATACTAGAATACCCGAATTTAGATGAACCACAAAATTATGATTTAGAAGGAAGAATAGAAGGAGAAGTAACAGTAGAAGAAAGTGATATAAAACCAGATATAAATATAATAGCAGCCTATGTAAAACAAGAAGATGGAGAATATAAACAAGTAGAAGATATACCACAAGAAGGATATAGAGTAAATACAGAAAAGAGTACATGTAGTAATGGAGCTACACCAACAGGTATGTCACCAAATATAACAATAAATAACTTAAATAAAAGTGAAACAAGTTGTTATTTATATTTTGATGAATATATACCAACGGCAAGTGAAACAATATTAGGAAATATAACAATAAAAGAAGGAACACCAGATTTCAGTACTATAGCAACAACCGATGAAGGGGTATACAAGGTAAGTGATGGAATGTATGGAGGAACAAGCTACTACTGGAGAGGAGCAGCAACAACTAATCATGTAATATTTGCAGATAAATGTTGGAGGATTGTCCGAATCAACGGAGATAAAACAATACGTTTGATATATAATGGACCAGTAAAAACAGGAAATACATGTGCAGGAAATGGATCTAACGCAGACTCAGTAGTAATGGGCTCAACAAATGCAGAGAAGTATTATGCCACAAGCGATGGACAAGCTAACAATTCCTCGTATGTAGGATGGACATATACATTAGGAAGTCAAAGAACAACAAGCGGAACAGCATCAAATGCGAAAACACAAACAGAGAAATGGTATAATGCCAATATAACAGGAACAAATGCCAGCAAAGTAGCAGATGGAAAGTTCTGTAATGATAGAAATGTAGGGCAACCATTATCAAGTGATAGCGGATATGTAACAACGTGGAGTGCAACAGGAACAAAGTTTAGATACGCAGGACCAAAAAGGCTATATGAAGATTATGCACCAACACTCTCATGTCCATCAGGAGATACATACACATTAAAGGTAGGAGCAATAACAGCGGATGAAGTAGAGTTTGCAGGAGGAAAGAATGAAAACAATACATCATACTATTTATACAACGAGCAGAACTACTGGACTATGTCTCCAGGTCTCTGGAGTGGCAGTTATGCTAACGTGTTCATTGTGAATTCGATGGGCTTCATCACCTACACCAGCGTGAGCTACTTTGGCATTAGTTTGCGCCCAGTAATAAATCTGAAGGCTGATACACTTTTTACAACAGGAGGAAATGGAACACAAAATAATCCATATATTGTGGCTGATTAAGAGTGGTTTTACTGCTCTTTTTGTTTACTTTTTGGTTCTTTTTTGGTAGAATACAGACTAGGTGATATCTATGTATGTGTGTGGTAAAAATGTTTTAAAAGAAACTCCTGTTTCAAAGGTTCATAAGGTTTTTTTAAGAGAGTTTTTTAAAGATAATGAAGTAATAGAATATTTAAAACAAAATAAAATACGTTTTGAATTTGTTCCTATTCAAAGACTTAATAAAATGGTTAGAGAAAATCATCAGGGTATTGTTATTGATGTTGATGATTATCTTTATTATAAATTATCTGATATTTTAGATGAAGATTTTGTTGTTTGCTTAGATCATTTAGAAGATCCTCATAATCTTGGAGCGATTATTAGAACTTGTGAATGTGCAGGGATAAAAGCTATAATTATTCCTGATAATAGAAGTGTTAGAGTTAATGAAACTGTTATGAAAATTAGTGCAGGAGCGATTAATAATGTCAAAGTGGTTTTAGTTAGTAATCTTAATAATGCTTTAAAAAAATTAAAAGATAATTTCTTCTTTGTTTATGCGGCGGATATGGATGGTAAAGATTATCGTACTCTTGATTATGCTGAAAAACGCGCTTTAGTAATTGGAGCAGAAGGGGCAGGAGTATCTCGTATTATTAGAGAGGCTTCTGATGAAATAATAAGTATTCCGATGTTTGGAAAAATTAATTCTTTAAATGCGAGTGTTAGTGCAGCGATACTTATTTATGGGATGATTTAATGGAAGATGAAAGATTAGTAGAACTTGCTAAAACTAGTGATGAAGCTAAAAATGAATTATATAAAAAATATAAATATATTGAAGATATTTTAATTCGGAAATATGCTAGTATGGCAGGTTATTTAAATATTGATATGAATGAACTTATTAGTGAAGCTGCTTATGCTTTTAGTGATGCGATTAATTCTTATCAAAATGATAAGAACGCAAAACTCTCAACTTTTATTTCGCTTTGTATTGATAGAAGATTACAAAAATTAATTAAAAAATATAGTAGTGAAAAAGCTAAAATACTTAATAATACTTATTCTTTAGATTATGATTATAATGAAGATGGTGTGACATTAAAAGATTTAATTAGTGATTCTAGTATTAATGATCCTTTAAAGAAATTAGCTGAAGAACAAGAATATGATGAGTTATTATCTAAAATAAAAAAAGCTTTATCAGATAGTGAATATGAAGTTTTTAAATTATATTCTGGTGGGTTTGATTATCAGACTATTGCTTTAATAACTAATAAAAATTCTAAACAAATTGATAATACCATTCAAAGATTAAAACATAAAATAAGAGATATCTTGGGAGATTAAATTTTATCTCCTTGATAGATATCTCTTTTTTTCATTTCTTTATCTATATCATTTAAAACACAAAATTTCTTTAATAACCATGTTGGTTCTATTAATTCTTCTTTTATAGGATCTCCAGTTATACGCATAACAACGATTTTGGGATTTAAATATTCTAGTTGTTCGCATACTATATCAATATATTCTTCTTTAGATAATATAGGAAATGGTTTTTCTTGATAAATCCCAGCTAATTTAGTATCTTTTGTTATATATAACATATGAATCTTTATTCCATCTATATTTAAGTTATTTAAATATTTAATTGTTTCAATCATCATTTCTTTCGTTTCATAGGGAAGGCCATTTATAATATGAACTATGGTGAATATGTTTCTTTCTTTTAATTTTTTTATGGCTTCTTCAAAGTTTTTTAAATCATGACCCCGATTAATAAATTCTAGTGTTTTATTATGCATAGATTGTAAACCTATTTCTACCATTAAAAATGTTTTTTGGTTTATCTCACTTAAATAATCTAGTATTTCATCAGTTAGGCAATCACTACGAGTGGCAATATCTAAACCTATAACATTAGGAAGATTTAAGGCTTCTTGATACTTTTCTTTTAATATACTTAGTGGAGCATAAGTATTACTATTAGCTTGGAAATAAGCGATATATTTAGAATTAGGCCATTTTTTATCTAAAGGTATTTTTACTAAATCATATTGTTCTTTTAAAGATAATTTTTCATAATTATTTCCAGACCCATGAGAACAAAAAATACATCCTGTACCATTTTTAAAATTAGGACAACTAAAATTAGCATTTAAAGCGATTTTAAATACTTTGGAATTAAATTTATTTTTAAAAAAATAGTTTAGAGTATGATATCTTTTGTTATCTAATGTATATGAGAACATAAAATCACCAAAATAATTATATCGAAATTTGACTTTGATAGCAAGCTATGATAAAATATCACTCGTTTAAGGGGTAGTTTTTATGAATAAAAAAGAAGTGTTTTATAGATTTGTTAAAAATGGTAATGTTACACCAGAAGAATATAAATTAGCTAAAACTTATTATTTAGAAGAAGCTAGTGAAGAGGAAAAAAGATTATATAATTCATTTTTAAATATATTTGTTCCAACTTTACAAAAAGCTTATAATAAAAGTGAAACGCATTTAATAATTTTAGCTAAAAAGCATGGTATGACTAAAGAAGAAGCTTTGACACTTATTAAGAATTTTCAAAATTCTAATTCTGATGGTTTTTTAATAGAGTTACAAAAACAGGGGAATGATGAGGAAGAGTATTTAAAGTTTTTGTATTTGGCATGTTATAATTTTAATTTTAATAAAAGTAAATTAGAAGGTTTTGCTAGTTATTTAGGAATAAATTATAAATTGTTTTTAGATTTAGTAAAAGTTTATTTGAAAAAATATTTGAGTTTATCTAATGGAGAAGCTATTTCCTTTTTAAATAAAATTGAAACTACTGAAGATTTTTATGAATTTTTAAGTAATAAAAGTGGTAATTTTAGTAATGCTTTTTATTATTTTGGAACTTTTGCGACAACTGAAGAAAGAACTACTTTTAGAAATATTTTAGATGAAATAGTTTCAGAATTTTATCAAGATGATTTAAGTGATGAAGAAATAGCAAAAAGAATGGAAGCTAAATATTCTATACCTGTAGTTAATGCTAAAAAAATAGTAAGTAAATATAGAAATAAAAGAAAAGGTAATAGAACCGATGAAGAGCTAGCTAAATATAAATTAGTTTGTGATATGTTTTTAAATGATTTTTCTTATCAAGATATATCTAATTATTTAAAAGAAGAAGAAATCTCTTGGGATTTTCTTAGAAAAAATTATGTGGAAATTTATGTAAAAAATTTTATTCAAGAAGATATGAGAGCTGATGTTTATAATAAAATAATACAAAGAATGCAAGAATATATTGTTATGAAGAAAAATGCTAGAAAAAGATTAAAAAATAAATTAAGAAAAGAACCTTTTGATGAAGATGTTTTTTGGGAAGCTAAGAAAGTTATTACAGAAATGGTATATGGTGATAAATGGACTCCTTTTTATTTAAAAAAATTTGGTGAAGAAACTTTTTATCGTTATTTAACTATAATAGAAATGTATGATGCGCCTTTATATGATTTATATTTAATTAGAAGAAATAGTAAAATGGCTTCTTTGGATAAAAATGTAATTGAATCCATAGTGTTTTATATAAATAATGGTATTTTAGAAAATAGAGTTTTAAGAGATTTTAATATTTTAGATTATTTTCGAATTGTTAGATTACCTATTGATACTTTTATTACGATTCTTCAAAGTTATGATAATGAAATTAAACAAGTAATAGTAAAATTTTTACTGCAAAATAAAGCTAGATTGCATCCTCTTACAAGTATGATTACTTCTAGTGTAGCTCCAGATGAAGATAGTATAGTTAAAAAATATTTGATATCAAATGATTTACCAATGTTTGATTTGGTTTATATGTTGGTTTTAGAAAATTATCGAAATGGTAATTTAATTATTGATTTAAATAGCAGAAAATAGTGCTATTTTTTTTATTTTTTCATATATATTAATCGGAGGGACAAGCACTCATGCAAGGATTAACACAAGTGGAAGTAGAAAAAAACAGAAAATTATATGGAAATAATAGTATCACAGATTCAGAACATAATAGCTTTTTTAAACTTTTATTAGAATCTCTTGGAGACCCAATTATTAAAATTCTTTTAATAGCTCTTGCTATAAAAGTGGTTTTTCTTTTTAAAGATTTTGATTATTTTGAAACTTTAGGTATTTTAATAGCAATTTTTTTAGCTTCTTTTATTTCAACTATTTCAGAATATGGGAGTGAAGCTGCTTTTAGAAGATTGCAAGAAGAATCTTCGAAAATTAAAGTTAAAGTAATAAGAGATAATATTTTAAAAGAAATTCCCATAGAAGAAGTAGTAGTGAAAGACATAGTAGTACTTGGAAGTGGAGATAAAATACCTGCGGATGGCTATATAATAAAGGGAGAACTTAGTGTTGATGAATCTAGTTTAAATGGGGAAACTAAGGAAGCTAAGAAATATCCACCAATTAATTCTAATAATATACTTGATAAAAATAAAGTTATGCGAGGTTCAGTTGTTTATAATGGAAATGCTT
>CANSWQ010000059.1 GCA_947650775.1 uncultured Mycoplasmatota bacterium | reverse complement strand
TATTGGTGTATTAGTTAGTGAAAATACCTTTACTTCTGAAAACTTTGAATATGAAATATATAAAGTTAATAATGGTGTTAAAACTAAAGTTGGAAATGGTTTAGTAAAAGACTTAACAGCTGGTAATACTGGTACAGGACATATTATTGCAGGTAAGGGAGCAGGAAATGCTTTAGTTCTAGCAAAAGATGAATCAGCAACATTTGAAATGGTTTATAAACTTAAGAACTTAAATATTCCACAACCTGATGATATGGGAAAAACATTTAATGCTAAGTTAAATATTACATTCGATATTGTTGGTTAAAAAAAGGCTACTATAAAGTGGCTTTTTTCTATATTAAAATATATAAATAATCTTGTATTTTTCTTCTTAATCGGATATAATAATTATAGAATAGGAGGGGCCTATATGAAAGATGGTAATTTTTCGATTGGGAAAATATTTAAAGTAATTAGTAAGATATTGTCTTGGGCCCTTTTTGTAGTTCTTTTAATTGCAGCTATCTTTTTGTTATATTATTTTATAGCAACTAAGATATATACTGCTAAAGGTTCAGGATATGAACCAAAGTTTTCAATTTATACTATAGCTAGTGGTTCGATGGAGCCAAAAATTAAAGTTTATGATGCTATTGTTAATGTCAAGGTTAATACTCCTAATGATATAGAAGTAGGGGATGTTATTACTTTTGTTTCAACTAGTTTACTTTCACCAGGAAAAACTATAACCCATAGAGTGATTGGGATAACTCAAGATGAAGATGGTAAAGTTTGCTATCAAACTAGGGGAGATGCTAATGATATTGCAGATCAAGCTTGTGCTAAATATCATAATATAATTGGTAAAGTAATATTTAAAATTCCACAACTTGGGAGAGTACAAAAGGTTCTTGCTTCAAAAGGTGGATGGTTAGTATTTATTTTGATTCCGGCTTTATATATAATTGGTAGGGATATATTAAGACTTACTAAACTTTCTAGTATTAAATCAACGGCAACAAAAATGAGTGAACCAAAAAAGAAAGATCCTAAAAAAGAGAGAGAAGAAGCGATTAGAAAAGCTGAATTGAAGCGAAAACTTTTAAAAAATGATAATTCTTCTAAGACTGAGTATTATAAAGAACCAGTAATAAGGACAGTGGATAAACGAAGAATAAAAAATGATTATAATAAACCTAAGAATAAAAAGAAAAAAGGTAATAATTGAAAATAAGTAGATAAATTAATCTACTTATTTTTTGAAAAATCCTGCTAAAGTACCATTTTTAGTTAAATGTTTATAAACTTTAGGATTTATTATTAAATCAAATTCACCAATAAATTCATATATGTGAGGATTGAAACCAATTTTAAATTCATTTAATCCTTTGTAAGGATTTGTATTATCAAAATTTCCGGTTAAACCATTTAAATCAATGAATTTATAATCTTTCTTATAATATTTTATTAATTCATGATGGAGAAAATAATTGGCATTGTAACTTTTATATTTGGTATCTATACCACTTATTACGATATTAACACGATTTTTATATTTTATAGTTAAAGCTCCAGCTAGATAGGTTGTTTTATTGTTTCTTAAGCCTAATGTTGCTATTTCAATGTCATTTTTATAAGATAATAAGGCTTTATCAGAGTTCATTTTTTTGTTGATAATTGTTTCGTTAGAATTTGTGATTAATTTTTCAGATAATTCATTATTTCTTATTAGTTCTTCATCATATAATTTTTTGCTATTTAATAAATATTTTTCATAATCAATTTTTACTAGAAAGATATCACTTGAATAATCTTTGGAAAAAATATTATAGTAATTCTTATAGTAATATTCATTTACACCTTTTTTCTTTTTAATGAATTCAAATAATATATCTAGGCCATTTCGATCGCTTTTCTCAATAATTAATCCTTTTTTCTCGGCTTTTCTAATTTTGTTTTTTGTGTTTTTATTTAAGTTGTCAAAATCATATTCTGTTAAATTTAGAATACCATTAAATCTAGGAAATATAGATTCAAAATACAAATTGTCTTTTAATTTAGAAAAACCTGCTTCTTTTAAATGATCTCTTATAATAATATTTTGATTGTAGTTAGTTAACTTTGTTTTTTTATTAATTTCACTAATAGCTATTTCAGGGTTAATTTTTATAAATATTAATCTTTTAGCATAATATTCTTTTAGTTTTTGGGCAAATATGTTTATTATGTCAGTGTCAAAGTAATCTATTAGAAATCCTTTTGGTGAATAACCAAATTTATATTTAAAACTTATTTTTTTTATTAATATTAAAGCGGCAGCTTTGATAACTCCTAATTCGTCTACTAAACCAATAAATTCGTATTCAAAATTATTTTCCGCCATAAAAAGAGCATATTTGGAACTTTCATAGTAGGTTCCTAAAGGATTGTTATATGCAAAAGCATCAAATTCAGCGATTGTTAACTCTTTTATATGCATATTTTTTCCCCCTTTAAATGTTTCATATTATAGCATATAATCTGTATTTTGTCTAGAAATGTTTCTTGGTGTTACTTGACTAGTAATAAAAATATGGTAAAATATAATTAGGAGGAATAAAGATGACTAAAGGTGGAACGTTTTTAGAAAAGTTAAAGGTTGGTTTTGAGAAGTTTATTTTAGGTAGTATAGTACTTAATATTTTGTTTTTAATATTTGGAATTGTTATTTTTATGAATGTTAATATAACTGTTCAAATGGTAGGGGTTATTACAGGAATATATTTTATTATTTTTGGATTATTTGCAATTGTAGAGTTTTTATCTAAAAGAGAAGTTCCTATTTTTAAATATAAAATATTTGGAGGAATTTTAACAATTTTACTTGGTTTCTTTATTATGTTTAATCCATTTAAAATAATTAAAATAGTTACTTTTGCTTTAGGTATTTATTTGATTATTGTTTCTATTTGTAAATTGCTAGAATCATTTAATTTGAAAAAATATGGTTATGATGGTTGGTTAATTATGTTAGTAACTAGTTTTCTATTATTAATATTTGGAGTATTTATTGCAGTTAATCCGCTAGATGCATCAATGGATATTATCCAAGTTACGGCAATATTTATAATTTTATCTTCAATTTTAGAAATATGTAATTTGATTATGATTTATTCTAAAACTAAGGATATTGTGAAATTGTTTAAAAATGAGAAGTAATTCTCTTTTTTATTTGCTTTAAAATTGATTAAGATAGGATTTATTTTCTTGCAATTTTTTGGAATTTATGATAAATTATTATTTATTAAAAAAAGGGGGATTTTTTTATGGAATTAGATAATATTAGGGCAGGTATCTTAAATATTATTATAGAAATGTATCAAAATAGTAATGATTATCAAACATTATTAGATTTATTAAATAATGGGGAAGATCTTAGTTTTTTCTTGAAAAGATCGGCTTTAGCTTATGTTTTTTGTATGACTAATTTAAGATTATCTTGGGTAAATAGTAGAGTTATTGTGCCATATACTGATGATATTTCTAGATTGCAAGAAGAATATGATTTATATTGTGATTATGCTAAATATTTTTTAGGAGCTAGTGTTTTATACCCATCTATGGAACTTGTTTTTGAAGCTAGTTTACAAGATTATTCTTTAGTGTCAGAGGGAAGAATAGATTATTCTAGATATGTTTCAGCTAGTCTAAAAGTTTAGAAGGTAGTTATGGAAATAAATTTTGTTACTTTTACGGAAGTTGTAGAATTATTTGTAAGTGTAATATATCCTCAAATTAAAAGAGAAAGAGAAACTCCTAAATTTAATATTATATTTAAGGAAGATGCTTTTAATTATTTTGAAGAAGTTAAGAATAATCCTTTTCAAAAGAAAGATGTAATCACTCCTGATATTAAAGATGAAGATATAGATTTACTTAGAAGTTTTGATGATTCTCCTACTATTTATGTTAAAGATTTTAAATTATTTTTTACACTTTTAACAGATATTATAAATAATACAGTACTTTTATATAATGATTATTTTGTTGATACTAAAGATGGAAGAATGATTGCTATTTATATTTTAAGAAGAATTTGGCTTAGAATGGGTATAACTGATTTTAATGATGTAGAATTATTTTTATCAAAGCAATTGGAATTTGTTAAAAATAGAATCTTTTTTGATTTAAAATTGGGAAAACAAGTCTTTGATTTAGAATGTTTTAAGGTTTATGGATTAGATTTAGTTAATACTACATTTGATGAATCTACAAGAGCTTTAGCGTTTACTTTAGAAGATAATAATGGTGCTCACACTTTGCCTACAATATATTATGATGTAGCTAGAGAAAATAATCTAGATGTTTGTTATCTTTATGCAATACAAAATAAAGGAACGACGATAGTTAATAAAGGTATTCAAAGATTATTATATAAGTTGAATGCTGGAGTAGAAAATTTAGGAGTTCATCCTAACCAAGTTATGGCTTTAATTAGTTTTTTAAAGCTACTTGAATCTAGAGGAATATCTAAAATTAAAGTTTCAACAAGACAAGTGTTTTCTTATCATTATCATGAACTCTTAAGTGAAAAGGCTAAAAAAGATTTTGAAAAAAAATGGAATGAAGAAAAATTTAAATATATAAAATCATTGTCATTTATAGATCAAAAAGAATATTGGCGTGAATATGAATTTGATAAAAAATGGTATTTACATATTGTTGATAAAATGGATGATATTGAACGAAGAAAAACAGAGAAATTATTTGATATATTTTATAGAGTGATGGAGCATTTGCCAGATTTAGAACTTAAAAATGATTTAGATGTTCAATTGGGTTACTTAGTTTTTGAGTTTAAAAAAAGAGATGTTAAAAGATAGATTTTTTCTTGAATAAATCTATTTTTTTATTATATACTTATTGTAGTAATTTTATGTTTACAAATGGGATTATTTTTGTTATACTAATCTCACGAGTAAATGAATTACTCCTTGCTTTAAGTGTGTTCTTAAAGCCGTAAGACCGTAAGGAGGTGGAAAAATGACTAATTATGAAATAATGTTCATTGTTAAAACTACTATGGAAGCTGATAAACAAAAAAAGACTATTGATGCGATGAAAAAAATCATCACTGATGGTAAAGGTAAAATAGTAGAAACAAAAGAAATGGGCGAAAGAAAGTTAGCATATCCAATTAAGAAAGAATTAAACGGATATTACTATGTTTTAAAAGTAGAAGCTACTCCTGAAGTAGTAAGCGAATTTGATCGTCGTGCTTTAATTGATGAGACAGTGTTAAGACATTTAATTATTAAATTAGATGAGGAGTAGAATATGAATAAAGTAATTTTAATTGGAAGGCTAGCTAGAGATCCAGAACTTAGAACAACACCAACAAATGTTAGTGTTGCAACATTTTCAATTGCTGTAAGTAGACCTTTTGTACCACAAGGTGGTCAACCAGAAACAGATTTTATTAATTGTGTTATTTGGAGAAGACAAGCTGAGAATTTAGCTAAATATTGTCATAAAGGTAGTCAAATAGCAGTTGAGGGTCGTATTCAAACTAGAAATTATACAGCACAAGATGGAAGTAAAAGATATGTTACAGAAGTTATGTGTGATAATATTACCTTCCTAGGAACTAAAGCTGATAATCAGGCACAAGCAGGTGGATACTCTGATAATAATTATCAACCTAATAATAATTTTGCACCAGCAAATGATATTCCAGTAGATAATTATAATCCAGGTGCTCCTACAACTGATATCTCTGAAGATCCATTTAAAGATTTTGGTGAAGAAATTACTTTGAGTGATGACGATTTACCATTTTAAATAAAGGAGGAATAATAATGGCAGAATTCTATCGTAAGAAAAAGAAAATATGTCAAATGTGCGCTGGTAAAAGTGTAGATTATAAAGATGTTATGATTATTAATAAATATATTAATGATAAAGGAAAAATTATGCCTAGACGTATGACTGGAGCATGTGCTAAACATCAAAGACATATTGCTAAACAAATTAAATATGCAAGATTTATGGCTTTAATACCATATGTTAAATAAG
>CANSWQ010000058.1 GCA_947650775.1 uncultured Mycoplasmatota bacterium | reverse complement strand
TATGTTATGATTATTAAGGAGATGAGATTATGAAAAAATTATTATGTTTATTTAGTATTTTATTTTTAACATTTGGAGTAGTTGGATGTGATAAAAAGGTTGAAAATAAAAATATTGAAGGTTCTTTAGAAGAAATAATGGTAAAATTATATGCAGGTATAAAAGAAGAAGAGATGCCTATGATGGTAGAAAATACAACTTTAACCGAAGAAAATTTTCAATATTATGCCTTTACAAATGCTAAATATAAGAACGCAATTGCTAGTGAATCAATGACTGGTTCTGTTGCTCATTCAGTTGTTTTAATAAGACTTGAAGATAGTAAAGATGCAGAAGCAGTTGTAAAAGAAATTAAAGAGAAAGCTGACCCACGTAAATGGATTTGTGTGGAAGCTGAAAAACTTTATGTTTTAAATAAAGGGGATTTAGTAGTTCTTATTATGTCTAATGAACTAGCTGATACTATTAAAACAAATTTTGAAAATTTAAAATAGTAAGAAGGAAAGTAAATTTATGGTATTTTCTAGTATAAGTTTTCTTTTCTTTTTTTTAACTTTGTTATTTCTTAGTTATTTTTTAGTTCCTAAGAAATATCGTAATAATGTATTATTAATATTTAGTTTGATATTTTATTATATGGGTGAGAAATGGTATGTATTCTTGCTTTTATTATCTTGCTTGGTTAATTATATAATAGGTTTATTATTACAGAAGAAAAGAAAAAAATTGTATCTTATAATTGGTTTAGTTTTTGATGTTGGGTTATTATTTTATTTTAAATATACTAATTTCTTTTTAGAGACTTTTAATAATATTTTTAATTTTAATTTGCCAATGCTTAAAATAATTTTGCCTTTAGGTATTAGTTTTTTTACATTTCAAAATTTAAGCTATTTAATTGATGTTTATAGAAAAAGCGTTTTACCAGAAAAAAGTTTTCTTAGATATGCGACATATATTACTTTGTTTCCACAGTTAGTTGCAGGACCAATTGTGAGATATCAAGATGTTGCACTTGAATTAGAAACAAGACAAGAAAGTTTTGAACTTTTTAGTGTAGGTGTTAAAAGATTCGTTATTGGTTTAGCTAAAAAAGTATTAATCGCTGATACTATATATCATGTTTATACTAATATATTGGGATTTAATATGAGTGCACTTTCTTATATTTTAGTGGCTATTTGTTTTACATTACAAATATATTATGATTTTTCAGGGTATAGTGATATGGCTATTGGACTTGGTAAAATGTTTGGCTTTAATTTTAAAGAGAATTTTAATTATCCTTTAATTGCTTCTTCAATAACTGATTTTTGGCGAAGATGGCATATTTCTTTATCTAGTTTCTTTAAAGATTATGTCTATATTCCGCTTGGTGGGAATAAATGCTCAAAACTCTTAAACATTCGTAATATCTTTATTGTTTGGGCTTTAACTGGTTTTTGGCATGGAGCTAGTTGGAACTTTATTATGTGGGGTATTTACTTTTTTGTTTTCCTAATTTTAGAAAAGTTTACTTTGAAGAAATATTTAAAGAAAAATTTTATTGCATATATTTATACTTTTATAATTGTGGTAATTAGTTTTGTAATTTTTAGTATTACAGATTTAAATGAATTATTTAGCTTTTTAAAAGGGATGATGGGAATAGGTGTTCCTCTATATAATAAGGAAGTTTTATATTTATTAAAAAATAATTTAGTGATTCTTGTTATAGCATTTTTAGGAATAAGTCCATTCTTAAAAAATAAAATTAATAGTTTAAAGAAAGGTAAATTAGAAAAAGTAATTGAGGGAGGAGAAATAATATTTATTCTAGGTATATTCATATTAGTAGTAGCAAGTATTGTTTCAAGCTCTTTTAATCCTTTTATCTATTTTAGGTTTTAATTTATGAAAGAAAAAATTGTTAGTATTGGTTTTGTTGGCATTATTTTTACTTTTGGTTTTCTCAGTCTAGTATTAAAAGATAAAGATATTTCTTTGGTTGAAAGAAGAAAACTTGCAAGTGTAGGAACTTTAAAAGAAGATTTCAACGAGAACTTAGATAAATATTTAACGGACCAATTTCCTTTGAGAGATACATTTTTAACTTTAAATAGTGCTTTTAATCGCTATTTTCTTAATAATAAAGATTATAATGGAGTTTATCTTAAAGATGATTATATATTTGAACGTCTTTATCCTTTGGATAATAAAAGTATTAATAATTTTACAAATAAAATAAATTATATAAAAGAGAAGTATTTAAAAAATAATGATTGCTATTATATGATTATACCTGATAAAAGTTATTTCTTAGATAGCAATAAATATTTAACTATTGATTATGATTACTTATATTCATATTTAGACGAAAATATTAATTTCTCAAGGATTGATATTAAGAACGAATTAAAGTTAGATGATTATTATAAAACTGATATTCATTTAAAACAAAAAGCTTATTTTAAAGTTATTGATAAATTAAGTGATTATTTCAAATTTAATAATAAAGACATTTCTTATACTGAAAAAGTATATTCTGATTTTAAAGGGGCATCTTTTTATAAAGTTCCATTTAGTAAGCCTGAAGAACTTATTTATTTAACTAATGAAATATTAGAAAATGTAAGAGTTAAACATTTAGAATATAAAGATAATTATGTTTATAAAGAAGATGCTTTTAATTCAAGTGATGCTTATAATGTTTTTTTGAGTGGTCCTAGTAGTTTAATTGAAATTATAAATGATAATGCTTATACCGATAAAGAATTAATTATTTTTAGAGATTCTTTTGGAAGTAGTATTGCACCACTTTTAGTACCGTTTTATAAAAAAATTACTTTAGTTGATTTAAGATATATTAATATGAATTTAGTTAATAATTATATAACTTTTAATAATCAAGATGTTCTATTTTTATATAGTACATTAATTGTAAATAATAGTTTTATTTTAAAAATTAATTAATCTTTTGTAACCTTTTTATTAAATTAAACGTCTATATAATGAATGCATTCAACAAGGGTGGTATCAAATGAAAAATACCTTAGAATTTAATTTAGAAATTGTTATTGATGAATATGCTGGGTATGTATTTAAAATAGTTGATAATATTATTGGAACATCTCTTTCTTATCAAGATAAAGAAGAAATTGTTTCAGATACTTTCTATTTACTTTGGAAAAACCAAAATAAAATAAGTACAAATTTAAAAGCATATTTAAGTGTTATCGCAAGAAATGCCTCTTATGATAAACTACGTAAAAATAACTTTACAACTCCAATTGATGAGAATATGGGGTATGAAAATGATTTTGATACAATCTTGGAAGTTAAAGAAAAGTTAAATAAATTAACACATGAAGAATTAATGATTTTTGAACTATTTTATTTAAAGGGTTTAAAAATAAAAGAAATATGTAAGTTAACTAATAAAAGTACGAGTGCTTTAAAAATAATGTTATATAGATTAAGAAAAAAATTAAAGGAGGAATTATAATGGCCAAATTTGATGCATCTAATATTAAAGAAAAGACTAATTATTTAGTCGCTTATGATTTAATGAAAGGAAGAGATGAATTGAAAAGAATTAAAATAAAACATTTTACTTATATCTTTATTGCTGTTTTAATTTTAGCAGGTGGAACTTTTAGTGTTGATGCGATGACAGATAATTCGATTAGTAATACTATAAAAGAAGCATTAAAAATTAATGTAAATAAAAAAGATTATAATGCTACTTGTGATAAAATGGATAATGGAAATGTGAAATGTAATCTTGGTAGTGAAGTAACAGGTGGAAGAGATTTTGCTTTAGAAATAGATAAAGAAAATTTAGATAAACTTGATAAAATACAATTTATTATTTCTGATAGTAATCAAAATTCTAAAGAAAATTAATCAAAAAAAGGAATCTAGTTTTAATTAGATTTCTTTTATTATGTAAATAACTAAATTGTAGAAACAAATTTTTTAGTTGAAAAATGTTAAATAATTATAATTGTTATGATATAATTATCATAGACAATAAAAAAGAAACATTATTGGCCTAATATTTCTCATTGTCTATTGATATGATGATTATTCTGTGTTGCTCTAATAGTGAATAATTCTTGCATAGACACATTTAATGTATTTGCTATGTGTTCTATGTAGTCAATCCTTGCATTTCTTTTAGCATTTTCTAAATTTGAAACATATGTAGCTTTTGAACCAAGACGTTCTGCAAATTCTTCTTGGCTCCAGCCATTTTGTAATCTATAATAGGTAATACTATCGGCTAGAATATCTCTAGCACTTTTTTGCAACTTTATAATCATCACATCCTTTTTAAGACTTACTATTATTGTAGTAAGTTAAATAACAAATTCCCATACCCCATAATTGGTAAGTACATATTTTTAGAAGGAGGACTTAAAAATGAAAAAATTTGAAGATATTAATTATATAAAAAAATTAGAGGATAAAAGTAAGTATATATTGATTAATTATGATTTGTTAGAAATACATGAAACGTCAAAATCAAAAGTAAAAAAATCTTTAGAATCTTTGCTTAATAATTATTTAAACAAAATTGTGGAAATAATTAATATGAAAGTAGTTGATATAACAAATATTAATGTGGATGAATACTTAATAAATTTTAAATTTGATTCAAAATTTAATTTATCTCAACATGAAGTAAACAGAATATTGGGCGAAGAAGATTATATTGTTAGTGAAATAATTGATAAATTAGCAAATATTAATAAAAGAACATTTACATTACCGCTTCGTATGAAATATTACGAAGAATATATTGTTCCTGCGATAATTAAAAAAAATAATATTAATTATTTAACATTATATATTATTATACATTTAGCATTAATATATTCGTTAAGCAAAGAATATATTAATTAGAATTTTGGCTGTAGGTATAGATTTCCAAACTCTTTGTAGTGTAGAATAAAGATGTTACTTATCTATTTTATTTTGTTGTAATTTAAAATGACTAATAGTATACTTATTATAAGGAGAAATATAATGGAAAATAAAAAAATAGTATTAGGTGGTTTACTACTGGGAGTATTATTAATAAGCTTTTTAATAATATTTAAGAAAAATAAAATGGTAAATTATCAAGAGAGCAATTTAAATATTGTTTTATCTTTGGAAGATAAGATTAACAAAAATAGTGTTTGGTGTGGGACATTTAATTTGATTTGGAATGATTTAAAAAATGAACTTGTAAAAAAAGATATAGTTTTTGAGCCTCAATTAAGTATTGTGGAAAATCTTAATAAAGAAACTTTTAATACTAATTATTTAAGTGATAGTGGTTATTATAAAAAACTTGGAGTAACAAAACCAGAACTAAAAAAGGAAATTGAAAAAGGAATTAAAGATAAATTTAATGAAACTAGTGATATTTTAGATAATTTTGATTTTACTTATACATCTGATAATGATTATTTTTTATATGTAATGCTAAAAAAAGATTTTAAGTTTCCTTATGTTTTTACAGATTTAGGAAAAAGTGATTTTAAAAATATTACTAATGTTAAATATTTTGGGATTAATGCTAAAACTGATTATAAAGTACGCTCGCAAGTTCAAGTTTTATACTATGAAGATAAAGAAACATTCGCTGTTAAATTAAAAACTAAAGAAGGCGAAGAAGTAATTTTAGTTAGGGGATTTAAAGGAGAAACTTTTAAAGATATTTATGACAATATTAATGATAAAAGTAAGAAATATACAGACTCAAAAACATTAAGTGATGCAGATACTTTGAAAATCCCAGAATTAGATTTTAATTTAAAAGAGGAGTTTAGAGATTTAGAAAATAAAAAGTTTTATTTAGCAAATGGAGAAGAGTATTTTATTAGTAAAGCTATTCAAACTATTCAATTTGAACTTCGTAAAGATGGCGGGAAAATAAAAAGCGAAGCAGGAATGGAAACTAATAAAGCTGCAATTGATAATCAAAGAAGTTTTAGTTTTACAGATGATTTTGTCATAATGCTAAAAGAAAGTAATAAAGATTTACCTTATTTTGCAGCATTTATAAGTGATAT
>CANSWQ010000057.1 GCA_947650775.1 uncultured Mycoplasmatota bacterium | reverse complement strand
AATACATATACTGATAATCCTATAAGTATTGTCATTATAGCTGTCATTAACCATATAATATAATTATTTTTTCTAGTTACTTTGTTAGAATTATGTATAGGATTGCTCGTACTTAATTTTTTGTATGACACTACAAATTTGCCTAAGTTTTTAGCTGATATTTCAATGTTTTCTCCGTCTTTTACATAATCTACAGGTTTTATTATATTATCTTCGGTTATTTCGTATATACCAATAAAGTCTTTATTATTATCTATTTTTATATTTATTTTGATTGGACTTGTTGCATTAACATCTATTCTTTCATATTTGTCATTTTCTAAATAGATATCATAATATTCGCTTAAAGCACCAAAGCTATATTTTAAGTTTTCATCTAATTCGAAACCATTAGCACTTAATTTGCCATCTTCTTTAATAGCATTTGATGGTATTTTAACATCAACTTTATCTGTTGTATAGTTTTTATATTCACTATCATCTGGTTTTTCTGTATCAGGTTTATCACTTGGCTTGTTATTATTACCAGAGTTTCCTGGCTTATTAGGTTCATTTGGTTTATTTGGAATATTTGGTGTATCAGGGTTTTCAGGTTTATTTCCTTCATTTGGTTTATCAGTATTAGGTTTGTCGTTTGGTTTTTCTGATTCATTAGGATTGTCTGGAGTATCAGGTTTATCTGGTTCTTCAGGTTCTACAGGAACATCTGGTTTTCCATCATCGATACCAATTGTATCTATTACTGCTGTAACCTTTCCCTCATTTCCTGCTTTGTCATAGAATATTATTTCATATGTTCCATTTTCAGTAAATTCATAAACGCCATTACCTTCTTTAAATGTTATTTCTTCACTTGGATTTATTACAGTTACTGTTACTTTGTCTTTTGTCTTGTCGTATTTTAACTCAGCGGTAGGAGCAACTCTGTCTATCCATGTTACTGTGGCTTCAATTTGTCCAACATTACCTTGACTATCTAAATATTGGAAGCCAAATGTACCATTTTCTGTAAATGTATATTTATTACTAGCATCATTGTTTACTATTCTAAATCCATCTTCAAGGGTTAATGTTACTTCAACATTATCTCTGGTTGGATTAGTTGTTGAATATTTTAATTCATAATGTGGTACTCTTGCTATCCATGTTACTATCGCTTTTATCGAACCAGTATTACCTGCTCTATCAACAAATTCAAAAGTAAATTCACCATTATCATTAAATACATATTCATCACTACCACCATTATTGGTAATTGTTATTGGTTCGCTTGGTTTTAATTTGGCTGTAACTGCTTTATCTGTTAAATGAATTGTGCTATATTCTATTTCAGCTGTAGGCGCAGTTTTATCTATCCAATTAACAGAAATAGTTTTCTTACCTATATTTCCTAAATCATCCATAAACTCTAATTCAACTGTATCATTTTCTAAGAAAGTAATTGTTTTACTATTATCTACTGGATTAATTGCAATTTGGACGTCTTTAGATAATATTGTTACATTTTTATCAAACTTCAGTGTTGCTACAACTTCCTCATTAGTAATAGCTGTTGTATTAAATGTTACATCTAATTTTGGTGCAGTTTTATCTATCCATGTTACTTTTGCTGTTGTACTTCCTTTATTACCATTATCGTCAACATATTCAAATGTAAACTCGCCATTTTCGGTAAAGGTATGAGTCATTTTACCATCATTATTGGTTACTGTTATTGGTCTAATTGGATTTACTAATTCAGCTACTACATCTTTGTTAGTTGGATTTACAATGTTATAATTAACGTCTGCTCTTGGAGTATCATTTACTAAAACGTTTTCATATAGTTTTATAACCGATACAGCTAAAGCGATAATCTCACTGTCATAAGCACTTTGGCATTCGAATTTTACATATAAAGCTTTTTTAGCTACTGGGAATTCTATATGTTTTAGATTATCATTATCTCCTAAATTATTCTTTGTGGCAGCTAGTTCCCAATTTTGATTATCCATACTAACATAAATTTTAACATTTCTAGCACGACCATATGGAACAAAAGTAATATACTTAGCATTTTTATCTGGAATATAATCTAGACCTGAGATATATCTTGGTTGGTCTAATTTTATTGTAACATATGCTGGCATTATTCCATGTTTAGATTGCCAAGAAGTATTTACATTACCGTCTAACATGTTTTCTACTCTTCCAGTTTGAGTGGCATTTACTTCATGAATAGTTAAATATTTAGATTGAATATACCATTTTTCATCATTAGTGTTGTTTTCTTTGAATGTGTAATATACAGGATCACTTGCTATCTCTGTTCCTTTGGCAATTACTCTTACATAAACTCTTTTATTGCCACTAAATATTGGATTTGTATTGGCAAATGAATTCCATCCATCTGCTGGATTTAACGTCCATTCCATTTCATCAGTTGTGCCAATCATTCTGTCTTCCTCATCATTAATGGAAATCAAACCAGTTGGGAATGACCTTTTAGTGATATCAATTGTATATATATTTGCATCAGTCATTGGTAAACCTGAAATATGAACTTTAATATCATTATTTACTGTTATACTTGCCACTTCCTCTGGAGTTAGCTCTACTGAGTGCTCATATACGTCTTTCCAAGTATTGCCTCCATCTAAACTATAACTCCAATTAACTTGTGAGCTTTGCAATTGTTTTGATAATGTAATTTTATTAGCTGAGGCTCCACTAAATGAGAATGTTGCTATATCAGAATTTATCTCTCCTAATAAAGCTTGAGCTACAACTGGGACTTCTTTATATTGTAATGTATTTGCTCCAGTTGCTTTTGTAGCTTGTCGCAAAGTTTTATTTTGTAAAAGCATTAATTTACTTTTATACTCTGGTGATGTAATCTTAATTCCGATTCTACGAGTTAAATCATACATAGGAAGTGGATTATATGTATAAACTTCACTTATTTCTTCTGCTAAACTAATTAACTCTTCCTCTGTTTTAGTTTCATCTTTTATATATAAATTTACTAATCCTAACCAAGCATCCCAGTTTATTATTTCTTCTCTTAAAGCATCACGATAAATTCTTTCTAGTTTCTTAGCATCATCTTTATATACTCTTTCAAGCATCATTATTAATTCTGCTTTTTCATATTTGTCATATTCATTTTGAGCTTCTTGTGATAAGAAGAAATATGAAGCTGATTTTATTGTACCTGTATTTGTTACAATTCCACTACTGAGATTTCCCCAGTCATTAGGCATTCTTGAATATCCTTGGGTATTTGCCCATGCAGTTTCTGCTACATTGTATGCTAATTGCCAAGCTCCTTTTCCCCCAACATTATAATAATATATATAAGCTGCATGAGCAGGTTGACCTACAACACTCGCAGGCACACCCCATACACCATATAAATTGGCTGCTGTTTTTGAAAGTCCACCACAAACAGCTCCTTCTTCAAATACTATCCATAACTTTGGATTGCCTGATTTATATGTTATATTGTAATCTGATAAATTGTATTTTTGGTCCCATTTAGCATAGTTATCTTGACTATAATATTGTGGTCTGTAATAACTATATCCAAAGGTATAAGTTATATATTTATATGGATTAAATCTTTCTGTTGTATTTGGATATCTTTTAGCTGAGTAGTCTCTTAGCCATTTGATTTCTTCATCATCAATATTGTTATGCATTAACCAACGCATTTCTTCAACAGTATAACTTTCAAACATTGAATTTGACATTAACTTATTGTTTAAATGCATATCTTTATATATTTCATATCGAGTTACTGCATTGGAACATTGGCTATTGTTAATCCATAAGCAAACACCCGAAGAATGAGTTAGTGATAAAGATAACATCATTCTTAAATATAAATCTTTATATTTAGTACCATTGGCTGTTACACCTTCATTTTCTAAATCTTCTTTGTGTGCATGATATAAATTACTAAGTACTTGTAATGAATTGGCATATGTACCATTAGGGATTCCACCAACTGTCCACAATCTTAATGCCTCTTCATTGTATATGAACCATTTTAATGTTTCCATATTTTTAGGATCTGCATCTACAAAAGCTCTTAATTGAAATTGTCCTACTCTATCAATAAAGTTTCTTTGTAATAATGTAAGTTTTAAATTATCTTGAATTGAACCTGATGTATAATTAGCTTTTATTGCTTTATCAAATTCACTTACTGGTATAGTTATATCATCACTATATCCTTCTTTTATTAATTTACTATCACCCCATACAGCATGGTCTGAAGCATTAGAACCATTATCGTGAGCATATAATCTTATGTAATTTACTCCTCTAATATCTATCTTAGCATAAGAAGCATTGCTTACACCTTTTTTAGCATCAGGATTTTCTTCGGTTTGTAATGTCCATTCTTTACCATCTACAGAAGTATAAATATAAAATTTGACACCATTACCATTATTCCCTGCAGTAGTATTTAAACCATAATATGTCGTAAAATATGCATAATCTTTATATTCACTAATATCATATTCTACAGTTGAGGTGGCATGAGCCCATATTCCTTTTTTAAACGTTGTGGAATAACCATTTAACTTTAATATTAATGGTGTATTTGATTGGGTTTTATCAAGAGATACCGTTCCCCAACCTACCTGTGCTTTATTATAAGTTATATCCGATAAGTATAAAACTTGTTCAGAGACATTACCTCTATCAACTAATACTGTCTCTGGTAGGGCATAACTCCTTGTAGGATGACTAAAATATATCAGTATTCCTATCAAAAATATTACCCCACACATTACATAAAAAATTCTCGATTTTAGAATTTTACTAAAACTCAAAATCTTATTGATATCCATTACACTCTTCCTCTCACTAATATAGATTATCATTATCTATTATTTATATATATTTTATCATGGGTTTTTGGTATTGACAATATCTTTTAGAATGATTAAAAGTTTATAAATATTTTTTATTATTTTAATTTCTTAATTGTTAATTTTATTTTTTAGCTTCTTTTTTCGACTTTTTATGTATTTTTTTATTAATTAGTGCTATAATTAAGGGGATGAGTGAGGTGGAGTTTTTGAAAACTATAAAAAAGAATTTACCAGATGGAGTAAAAAAACAATTTGGTAAAGTTAAAGGCGTTAAAGTAAGATTTATTAACAAAAATTTAGATAAAAAGAAAGCTAGCAAATAATTTAGATTGCTAGTTTTTTAATTTTAATATAAATATGTTTCTGGAATATATAATACTTCTCCTACTTTGATTTGATTCTTATCCTTTATTTTATTTATTAACACTAATTCAAATACTGAAGTATGATAATCGTTTGCTATTAGTGTTAATGTATCACCTTCTTTTACTATATATTTCATTAAATGATTATTATTAGTAGGTTTTATTTCTAATCTTTCATTTGGATATATTAAGTTGGGATTTTTTATATCGTTCCAACTAACTAAGTTGCTTATTGTTACATGAAAAATGTTAGATATTCTTGTTAATGTGTCTCCTATTTTTACAATATAGTTGGCATTATTTCCACTTTTTATAACTTGTTTTTCAATATCAGTATTTATTTTTAATACTTCATTTGGAAATATTAAATTAGGATTTTTTATATTATTTTCTACTATTAAATCATTAATTGTTACATTGTATTCTTTTGCTATATGATATAATGTATCACCAAATTTAACTCGATAATATATTGTTTTTTTCTTTTCTTCTGGTTTTAGTTCTGGCTCTTTTATGGCACTACTATTCTCTAAATATATTTCATTTTTAAAAGTATCTCTATCTACATAACCTTTGATACCTGGAATACTCCCCTTATCTGTGTATTGCCAACCAATATAGTTCTTTGCTTCAGGTTCCTTAACTCCATATTCTGCCAACCATAATGGATATTCTTCAAATAATGCTTCATCAAATGTGTATTTGGCATTATAAGCATCACTATATATTACTAATTCTTTTTCAGTTAACCTTTTTAATTCCTCTAAAAACGACTTTGCTATACTATTTATTTCTTCTTTTGTTAAACCTCTAAAGTTTTCAAAATCCATTGCTAATCGACAATCTGCTTCTTTTCCTTTGATAACTGTTGC
>CANSWQ010000056.1 GCA_947650775.1 uncultured Mycoplasmatota bacterium | reverse complement strand
CACCATCCTCTCTATTCTCATACATCGAATCTATTAAATCAAATAGATCACTTTCCAAACTATCTTCCTCTTCTACTGGAATATCTTGTTGTTTAATTGTTGGTACTTCTTCTTCTAAAGACTCAATTGTTGCATCCAAAGTATCATCTATATTTTCATTTTCCATAGCTATATTTAAATTAGTAAGTGTATCTTCTAAATTCATAGTGGAAAAATCATTAATATAAGCTTTATCTGAAAAACTTTCTTCAACATCAATTATCTCATCACTACTATCTTTTAAAAGTTCATCAATAGTTCTAGCCTTTTCAAGTTTTTCTTCTAAAAAATCTTTATCATTACTTCTTTCCGTAAATACTGGTGTTGGTGTATCAATAACATCTTCATTTAAAACTCCAAAAGCTTTTTTTCTCACACTATCAACATCTAAAGTTTTAGGAACACTTTCTCTAGTTGTAATATCCTCAGGTGTATAATTCTTATCTAATATTCCATAAACAGGACTAATAATTGGTGAAGGTCTAAACTTAGTTTTATCTTCTTTTACTTCTTCTTTTTTAGGTGCTTCTACTTTTCTAGCGCTTTTATCTCTAAATTTTTTTCTTTCATGTTCCATTACATTAGTAGTTCTTCTTGGCAAAGCACTTTCAAATTCTTCTTCATCAAAAGCTGGAAAATTAAAAGTTTTTTCACTTTTAAATATTTCTCTTTCACTAACTTGATCAACATTAGTTACAATTTCTTCTTTCTTAGGAGCTTCCACCATTACTTCTTTTTGAGGTAGTGGTTTAATACTAGCCTCTTCATTATAAAAGTTACTATAATCTGGTACACTTACTCTTTCTTCTTGTCTAGGCATTTGTTTAACTACTGGCTCTGACATTACCATTTCTTTTTTTTCTATTACCGGAATTTCTACTTCTTCTTCTTCAAATAAAATATTTTTTAGTTTATTAACTAAGCCCATATTTTCTTCACCTTCCTAGTTTATATAATCTGGATCTTTCTTTTCTTCTTCTGTAGTCTCTTCATCTGTTATTTGTAAATAACTATTTCTTCCAACAACTTCAAATATATTAAAGCCTTCTTCATTACCTTCAAATGAACTATTAGCTAAATATTTAACAATTACATTATCATTATATGTAACAGAAGAAATAATTGCCATAGCATTTGCTATCACATCTTTAATATCTTCTTCATATACTACTACTTCTATTTTAGCATAATTATACATAATTTCAATTAAATATTGATTATTTGTATAATTATTTATTTCTATATACCCATATTTTCCATTATTTTCCAAATTACTAGAAAAATAAGCTTTATTATTTTTTATATATTTAAAACTAGTTTTATTATTATAACTAACAACATCAACATATAAGTAATATTGGTATAAATCATCTTCTAATCTTTCATTAAAGCTTTTAGTACTTTTAACACTTATTCCTCTTGGTAAATAATAACTATACCCATTTCGATTAGTATTAGTAATATTAATTACACTAGAAAGTGTTTCATTAACAATACTACTAATTTCACTTGATTTAATACTAGTACATCCTGTTACTAACATAACAAGCATACATAGTAGGAATATTCTCTTCATTTAATACCCTCCTACATTTATTTATTATAATAAAAATATAAAAAAAAAGCAATCTAAAATCTAAATTGCCCCTATAAATTTATCTTGTAACCCCTGGACTAAGAAAATATTCTATTAAACCTTTTAAATTAAATGCTAATTCATATTCTTTTAGATTATCAGTTTTACCATAACAACAAGGTAAATTAGTTAAAAAAGCTATAAAATCATTAACATCAACTTTTCCTACATTATATTTTCCAACAAACAAATCTTCATTTCTAAGTTCTAAAGATAAATATAATATTTCCGTTATCGCATCTCCACCTGCATCTAAAATACGTGTCACACTATATTTCCCCTTATAAGCTTCTTCAATTATTTCTTTCAAAGCAAGTTTTTTAAAATTTTCTTTAGCAACTTCTGTTAATTCAGCTAAACCACAATCTTGTTTATCACTTTCATTTTTTAAGCTTTCAGTAAAAGTTAAATATTCTTCCATTTGTACAAATCTATAATAATCTTGTGTTAATTCATCTAAATCAAAAGGCATCAAAAAATCTTTTGAAACAGTTCTTGGATCTAACATTTTAAAACCTTTAAAAGCTCTTAAACCAAAAATATAAGAAATAAATTCACTATAATAAATTTTACCTAAGTAATATTTACCTATATAAACTCCATCTTCTTTTTCTGTAATAGGAATATAAGTTGTTTTAGTTGCTTTTTTAACAGCCTCTTCTAAATAAAAAGGTAAAATATTAGCCATAAAATCCAAGAAAGCTAAATATGTTCCATCACTAATTAATTCATGATTTTTTTCTAATAATTCCATAATATCGCCTCACAAATGTCTTTTATTATACAAAATATATTTTAAAAAGTAAATACAAATTTTTCTCTCTAAACAACAAGTATTCTTATTATTTTTTATTAATTACTTTTAAATTTAGTTTTTTGTAAAATTCTTTTTAATTCTACCGCATTATCTCTTATATAAGGAATTTGTTTTACAAGTCTAAGAGTACAACTAGAAAGCTTTCTATCATCAATTTCTTGTTTTAATTTTTCTTTTAAAGCTTTTAATTCATCATAAGTAAAACCTTTAAAATCATCACTAACTTTATCAATAAACACTTCATTAGAAACCTTTTTTGATAAATTTATTCCTCCATATAGTACTTCATTTATTTTAGCATAAGCATCAAATATATTAGAATCATCAAGTAAATTTTTTATATTTAATATTTTTAAAGACAGAACAATCTTTTTACCAAATAATCTTTTAATAATTAATCCTATTAAAGTCATAATTGTAAATATATGAATATTATTCTTAATCCCCCAAGTTAAAACTAATTGAATTATATTTTCTTCTTCCTTGGTTAAAGATGGAGTTACTTCAAATATATCCCCATCTGTATTCATTGCCCAAGCATGACTCTCACCTGTTGTAATTACCTCATCCCACTTATTAGCATAACCTACTACATATATTAAGTCATCACTAGATTCTACTGCTAAAGAAGTAGCTAAATTACAAACTAAAGAATCTAAAGAAGCAACAGTTTCAAAATATTCTTTTTCATTTAAAGTTTCTAAATTTCTTATTTTAGCATCTTCAAATGGTGTTGTTGAATAGAATTTACTTTTAATAGCTCCTAAAATTTCTTCTAAAGAAGCCTCATTACTTAAACCCAATTTATTTACAATAGCTCTTTTTATTTCTGGGTTACCACCAGTATAAAATTCATTATTTGAAACACTATCTACAAATGAATTACTAAGATAAGAACTAACTCCATAAGTATAAGTAATTTTAGGTTTTTGCATAGATAAAATAACATCTATCTCTCCTTCTTTTAAAACAACATTTGGTAAAGATAATTCATTATAAGAAATAGTAAACACTTTATCACTATTCATATCTTGAATACATATTTTAGTTAAAACATAATCATCTCCAACTGGATAAAAAGTTTTAAATAAATTAACTCTATATCCATCTTTTAATTCTTCACTACTATTAAGTAAATAAGAAATTTCAAATAAAGGTTCAACATTTTCAAAAACTAAAAAATCAGGATAATCCATTTGATAGCTTTTACTTCCATTTAAATATGAAGAATTAACCGCATATCCTGTTGCAAAATATTTAGGTAATATAGTATTATCTTTTAAAGTATTAAGTGATGCCACCATTGTTTCTTTATACTTATTTGTATCTCCAACCAAAACATAATCATTAAAGAAATTCCCTACTCCTTCACTAATCTCCATTATAGGTTTCTTAAAAAGATTAATTTCTAAATTAAATGAATAGAAATATGGAATAGTAATAGTATTCATAATATTACTACAAATACTTGTTTCTGAATTTCTAAAACAATATAAATTCATAAAATCTAATGATATTCCAGCAAAAAATAAAGCTGCAAACAATCCAAACGTTAAAACCAAAGAAAACATACTAACTAAACAATTTGATATCCATTTATAATTTTTAGAACATAATCCTTGAATACTTTTTAACTTTTTATTTTTCTTTAACAAAAAACGTTTATAAATTTTATCATAGAAACTAAATGTTTCATAAGATTCGTTATTAATATTTTTATTATTACATAAATAAGAATATAAAGCTGCTATAAAAAGAAGTTCAGCATCATCTGATAATTGATTAAAAGATATATCTTTAAAATCTTTAACTTCAAAATAATCTAAAAGAGTCATAATTTTATTTTGAATTATTTTCCCTTCTTGATTTCTTACAACAACCCTAATTAATTCATCATATACATTAATTGTTTCAAAAACTTTACCATTAATTTTATCTCTATAAGATGCCCCATTATTAAGAAACATTTCTAATCTAGCTTTAACAATATCTTTTAATTTGTCTACATCGTTATTACAATAAAAGTCTTCTAAAGCATTTTTAATTACTAAATCTTCTATTTTTTCTCCTAATTGTTCAATATAACTTTTACTAATCTCTAAGCCTTTTAAAACATTAATTAATTTTAATAAATCTGTTTTATCAAGACATAATAAAAGAGCATTTAGATCACCAAGATTACTATCCAAAAAATCTGCTAAATAAGTAGTTTTAAAATCACTTAAATCTACTCCTACAAAATTATCAGTAATATCAGCTCTTCTTAAATATACATTATCCAAATGATATAACTCTACAAAATTCAAAATTTTTTGCAAATTACCAATATAAGTTTCGGCTTCCAAAGCATCTTCTTGATATAACATAGATAAATACTTATTTTTTTTCCTTTTAAATCCCAAAAAATTAATTTCTTTAAAAGTAACTATATCTACATTTACTCCTAAACTTTCTCTAATTTCTGTTTGTGCTTGTTGAACTTTTTCTACTGGAGCACAATGTTGCTTAATTTTATCCCATACTAAAACTCCCACATACATAATACGTGATAAAAGAAAAATATTTACTTTTAAAAATGGATTTTTAGTTAATGTTCTTCCTTCTTTTAAAGATATAACATCATACAAATCCCCATTTTTAAAAATAAAATCCAGATTTTTTTTATTTTGTTCTTGAGTATTCATAAAATCCTCTATCTTCTCAAACTCAATATATTATTTCTTGCATCATCAAATATCTCTTGGATTTCTCCATCATGCAATATTTTAACATTTTGATCAATTCTATGCATATATAAATAATTTATAAAATCTGCCAAATCACAAGGTTTAATATAATCTCTACCATCTATTAAAGCATTAAACTTAGCTAGTTTTATCGCAAATGCATGGGCTCTTATATTAGGCCCAGCAAATAAGTTTTTATCATTATAAACCATCGCATTAATAATATTAAATATCTTCATTAAAAGATCCATATCTTTTTTATTTATTTTAAAACTATCCACTGCTAGTTTTGTAAATTCTATATCAAGAAAATCTATATGTTCACTATAAAGAGGTTTAAAATCTGTAAATAATATCATTCTCATTTCTTCACCAGACAAAGTATCAAAAGAAATGCTAACATCAAATCTATCATATAATGCTTGAGGTACATTAAAAATACCTGCTATATCTGTATTATTTTGAGTAGCAATTACATAAAAATCATTAAAAGTATATTTTTTACCCATTACTGTCATTTGATTTTCTGCAAAAAGTTCAATAAAAGAAGATTGTACTTTACCACTAGCTCTATTAAATTCATCAACTTGTAAAAGTTGTAAATGAGATTTATCTTTTAATTGTTCATAAATGTCTGTTGGAATCAAATCTGAGTTAACTGAAATTCTTTCTGAATTAAAATTACTAGCTAAAAAATTAGCTAAAGTTGTTTTTCCCATCCCTGTACTTCCCGTAAAAAGCATTCTAGCATTTTTATCACACAATAAGGAGGAAGCAACTACTTTTTTAACATTTTTTTGCCCAATTAAAACACTATCAAAAGAGCTAATAGTTTTATCATAAATATCACCAATTTTATATAAGGTATCGCTATTAATTATCATAAAAAAAGCCCCCTTTTTCTTAGAGGAATATACTATCATAATATATTTTAAAAGTCAAACAAAAAAAGAGTTAAGTATGGCAATCGCATAAAAAATAATATTGACAAATTAATGTAATAAGGTAGTTAAA
>CANSWQ010000055.1 GCA_947650775.1 uncultured Mycoplasmatota bacterium | reverse complement strand
TATTTTAAAGACTCCAAAACTTTTGATGGGAGTTCGATTCTCTCCGCCCCTGCCATTTTGAATATAAAAATCCCCTATGGAGGATTTTTTTTATGAATGAAATAGATAAAAAAAGTTTAGAAAATGCAAAGAATCTGTTTTCAAGTGGTGAAATAAATAACATTGAGATTGGTACTACAAAAGGGTTACAACAAATTCATAAATATTTATTTGATGGTCTGTATGATTTTGCAGGTATCATTAGAAAAGAAAATATTTCTAAAGGCAATTTTAGATTTGCAAATACTTTGTATTTAGATGAAGCACTCAAGAAAATTGAAGAAATGCCAGAATCTACATTGGAAGAAGTAATTGCTAAATATGTAGAAATGAATATTGCGCATCCTTTTTTAGAAGGCAATGGTAGAAGTACAAGAATATGGTTAGATTTAATATTAAAGAAGAATTTAAATAAAATTGTAAATTGGAAAAATATAGATAAAAAGTTATATTTACAAGCTATGGAAAGAAGTCCTATTAATACATTAGAAATTAAAACTTTAATTGAAAATAATTTGATAAATGATTTTTGTTTAGAAAGTATTTTTAAAGGAATAGAAACATCTTATTATTATGAAACTAATGATTAAATATTATATGGAGTTTCAAATATTAATGTAATAACTAAAAAAAAGATAAATAATTAGATTTTATATACATTTATTTGTTAGTAAATATAATTTAAAAATATATAGGGTTATAAACGAAAATAATGCCTATTGAAAAAACAATAATTACTAACCAAAATATAAACGGAAGGGCTAAAGTAAATGTTGATTTTGCTTAATTAGAAATTTATGGAAATAGAAAGAAAGTTTTTAGTAGCTTCTTTACCTGATTTGAATAGTGTGTTATTTAAGGAATTAAAGCAAGCATATCTAAGTTTTGAATCAGAAGTACGTATAAGAAGTTTGGATGATAATTTATTTTATTTAGCTGGAAAAAGTAGTGGAGATTTAGCAAGAAGTGAAATAGAACCCCAAATTGATAGTGTGACTTTTCAAATATTAACTAGTTTGGTTCAAGGTAGAATTATTAGTAAGACAAGATACTATGTTAGTTTAAATAATAATTTAATTGCAGAACTTGATATATATCATGGGGAATTAGAAGGCTTGATAACTGTAGAGACTGAATTTAAAAGTGAGAGGGAAGCTGATGAATTTGTTGTTCCTAATTGGTATGGTAAAGAAATTACTTATGATAAAAGATATAAAAATAAGAATCTAGCTAGAAGTAGTAATGAAGAATTAAAATTATTGTTAGCGGAGAGTATTGGTAATTCTAGAATTAGAAAATAAAAAAAGCTTGTTGATGAAGCTTTTTATTTTGATGTTAATTTAATTTTGACATCTATTTCTTTATTGTTTCTGATTATGGTTGCTTTCATTTCATCGCCAGCTTTATGTTTAAATAAGTAATATCTTAAGTAGGCTGATGATGCTATTTCTTTGCCATCTATTTTAGTTATTATATCATTTTCTTCAATTCCTGCTAAGGCAGCAGAACTTTTTGGTTCAACTTCTGTTACAATAACACCTTTAGTTACATTGGCATCTCTTATTATTTCATAGTATTCTCTAGAATAATATGCTTGCATTATGTCTAACATATATACTCCTAAGTATGGTCTTTCAACTTCTTTTCCCGTAGTTAATTCATCTGCTATATCAAGCGCATCTTCAATTGGTATCGCAAAACCCATACCTTCTATTGCTTCACTGGCTAACTTAATACTTGTGATTCCAATAACTTCACCATTAGCATTGGCTAGAGGACCGCCACTATTACCATTATTTATAGCAGCATCAGTTTGAATTGTTTTTACTACCATTGGTGTTTTAGTATTACCACTAGTTAATTCTACTTCAACAAGTCTATCTTTACCAGATACTATACCTCTAGTAACACTCCATGAATAAGCACTATCTAGGGGAGCACCAATTGCAAATACTGTATCTCCTAAACGTAAATCTTCACTTTTACCAAGTTCAGCGATATTTTTGCCATATTCATCACTAACTGATAAAACTGCTATGTCTGAGTAAACATCAGCGCCTACAACGTCAGCTTTAACTATTGTGCCATCCGTAAATGTTACATAAACCTCATCAGCTTTTGATATAACGTGATTGTTTGTTAATAAATAAGCTTTGCCATTTTCAACTTTATAAACAAAACCTGTTCCAGAGGCATAAGCTTGACCTTTAACATATGTGTTTATTACTACTACGGAATCATAAACTTTTTCAACGGCATCCGCTATACCTGTGTCTGTGACAGTAACATTTTTGTTTATTCTAGTCTCAGTTATTTCTTTAATGTTTGGGAAATAATAATAAACACCCAACATTGCACCCATACCTAAGAAAAAGACTAATAATATAATAATGCTATTTCTTAAAGTGTGATTATTCTTTTTTTCTAGATTTTCAGTCATTTCTTTAATCCATCCTAACTATGTCTTTATAATTTTTGGGGAATCCCATTTTGTCTAATACTTTGCCTATACTAATTGAATGTAATCTGCCTTTTAGATAATCTAATTCATATGATATTTCATTTAACATAATATGAAAGTCATCACTACGTAATACTCTTTTTAAGATAATAATTAAGGCAAATAAATCATTAATTCCATATATAAATTCACCATTCATTTTAGGAATGTTTAATAAATCATGGTATTTAGTTATAGGAATTTCTTTTTGTGTTCTGTGTTCATAACATATGTCTTCATGTGCACATAAATTACGATAATTTGCGATAATAGGTAAGTAAATTAACATACTTTCAACATCTGTATTGAAAATCTCAGCGATACTTTCTTGATCTTCTTTTTTTAGTATGGTGTATAATTCACCTACTATACCAAATGATAAAACTTTTACAACAATCCAAAGGGGAATGTAACCATAATTGCTTTGGTAATGCTTTGTTGCTGTATGTTGAGAACCATTAACGTTAATTTGTCTTTTGACTTTTTTTAATAAGTCATTTACTTGTCTGCTTCTTTTAGGGTCTCTAGTAAAGTTATTTGGATTTAAGTAGTTTTTTTCTTTAAAACCATATCTTCGAGATAATTCATAAGAAATTATACTTTTTATATTATTCTCTAATGTTAATATGTTTTTAAATAATATGTTTCTTAATTGACGATCAAAATAGAATAAAGCATATATCTCTCGAAAATTAGCTCCGTCTATAAAGGTTCTATCATCAGCTGATTTCATAAATAAGTACCTGTAACCATTAATGAAAAAGTAATTTTCACGAAGTAATATGTCTTTAACAAAATATTCGTCGTCAATTATGAGATTTTTATTTCGCATAATTTCTACTTGTTCGTCTAGTGATTTAAATATTTTTTCCATATCTTCCACCTATTATAACATTATACCACAAAGAACAAGTTTATTATAGAACTTTTAGTTGTTTTCTATGTTAATTTTTAGTGAAGATTTGGTGAAATTAAGTATTATGTGATATAATTATTATGGGTGATGAAATTATGCCAGCTACTTATACACATCATTTATTTGCTAAAGATGTTTTTAAAGTTATTGATGAAGATGTTAAAAATAAAATAAAAGATGATGTTAATGTTTTTTATTTGTTTAGTCATAGTTTTGATATTTTGTTTTTTAGTAATAGTAAACTGGGACATAAAGCTCATAACTATAATTCTAATTTGTATTTTCTAAATATAATTAAATATATTAGAGATAATAGTCTTTATAATAATAGTCAAGCTTTAGCTTATCTTTATGGTTCTATTTGTCATTATGTTTTAGATTCAACTATTCATCCTTATATCTTTTATTATACTGGAGAAGTAAAGTTAAAAGATAAAAATACTTATAAATATAAAGGTCTTCATGCCTATTATGAATATATGATAGATGCTATTTTGTATAAAGAAAGATTTAATAAAGATATTTATAAAAGTAATATTTCTAAAGATGTTTTTCCTAAATTAAAATTTTCTAAATCTTTAAATGATATGTTTGATTATGTTTTCTTAGATACTTTTAATTATAAATATGGAGCTAAAGATATTAAAAAGGGGAGAAGAGTATATAAATTTATGATGAAGCATGCGATGTGTTCAAGGTTTGGTTTTAAAAAGATACTTTTACATATTCTAGATGCATTACATATTTTTAAAAATAAGAAGTATGCTAATTGTTCTTATTATATAAAAAAACTAGATAAGAAAGTTCTTAATCTAGAACATAAAAAATGGTGTTATCCAGTAGATAAAAAAGTAAGTTATCATTATTCTTTTTATGATTTATATGATATTTCAATTGAAAAAGCTCGTAAATTAATAAATGATTTAAATAATGCTTTAGATAAAGATGAGAAAGCTATTAAAAAGGTTCTTCGGGAAATAGGTAATTTAAGCTATAAAACAGGAAAGAATATTAATAGAAAAGATTATATGAAATATTTTGAATTTTAAGATGTTAGTAAATTATTAGTTATTAACATCCTTAATAGTAGTTTATTATTCCTTTGGTAATTATTTGAGCTAGTTTTTGTTGGTATTCGGGAGTTTTTAATAACTCTTTTTCTTTGTAATTAGATAAAAAACCACATTCTATTAATACTCCTGGAATATTTAGTTTACTATACATATATGTTCTGTTAGGTATGCTTTTTATTTTACGATCATTTTTTAATTCTGTATTTAATAGCTCTTGAATTGAACTAGCTATAACTTTATTTTTATCATCATCATAAAATACTTGGGCACCATAATATTTAGTGTCAGTTAAATAATTTAAATGAATTGATAAATATAAATTAGCTTTACTATTGTTTATTAAATTAATGCGATTGTCAAAGTCACTTTTTTTACGCCATCTGGCATTTGGTGTTGATAAATCATAATTTCCTTCTCTAGTTAAAATTACTGTTGCACCCATTTTAGTAAGTTCTATTTCTAAATATTTACTTATTTGAAGATTTATTTCACTTTCATATGTTTCATTACTAATAGTGCCAGGGTCTTTTCCACCGTGACCGGGGTCAACTATGATTATTTTACCACTTAAAGGTAATAGTGCTTTTACTTCTTTATTAATAAATAAAGCACTTATTAATAAAACTATTATTATTCCAATTTTAATTATTTTTTTCATATTAATATATATGTTTTATAATATAAAAAAATAGCTAAATAGCTATTTAAAAATTATATTCTTCTTTTATTCTCTTTTTGTTTTCTTTGTTGTATCCCACTAGTATTTTGTTGTTCTTACTTAATATTGTGTCAGCGATTTCATCAAATACTAATTTTGATTTTTTAGTTACGCCATCAAGAGTTATTAATGGTTTTACTTTTCCAGTTTTGTCCATTACCATTATACTTTTTTGAGTAGTCATTCCATATTGTCTTAGTCTGTATTCATATATCCAGATGATATCTTCATATTTTAAAGCCTTAAATCCACTTAGGAAACTTATAATATAATTCTTAGTTAATATTAAATGTGCTCTTTCATAATGGAAGGCCTCTTTATCATCAATCTCTGATTCGATTTTTCTTAATTCTTCATCATCAATTTTTTTGAAAGAACTCTCTAATTTGATTTTCATAATGATAAATGCTAAAATGAAACATGTCCAAAATAACATACATAAAGCACCAATAACATAAAGAACTATTGAACCTACATTTTCATTAGTTGAATCTAAATATATGTCTCCGAATACATTGTAAAATTCTTCTTCAGTCTTAATCTTGTCTTCATCTTTTTCCATAGCATTATTATAATATGATTTTGCTAATCTTTTAATATCACTAGAGATTAGTTTTGTTTTACCATATATTGTTACTGGTTCTTTTTCTAAATCATTAGCGATTATTTTATCATATTGGCTTTCAGTTAATGAAACTATGTAGTAATATTTCTCATCAGCAGTTATATAAAACTTTTTATTAGAATTATTACTCATTTTAGCAAATAATACTGGTTTTATGGATACTTTAACATTTACTTTAACTTCTTCTTTTTCAGAAGTATCACTTTCTATGATTTCATTTAGATACTTTGTATCTTTTGGTGTTAGGGACTCACTATAATAACCTAATCCTAAACAAATAAATCCTAATACTAAACAGACTATGGCAATAATTAAGTTATTATTTACTTTTCGAAACTCTTTTTTTAGTTTTTCATTTGTTA
>CANSWQ010000054.1 GCA_947650775.1 uncultured Mycoplasmatota bacterium | reverse complement strand
GAAGAACTAGTTCACATCTATCGTTTCCCAGAATATATGGTTTTAAAACAATTAAAACTATTCCAATTTATTGAAAAAGTCGAAAACATTTTATCTATCGCTTGGATATTTAACATTTTTATTCTTTTAATGACATCTATTCATTCAATTAAAGAATTATTACCAAATAAAAAACCTAAAATAATAACAGTCATAATTTTAATATTAACCTTATATATGATAGATAAAGTATTCGCTTTTAATTACGTTAATGAACTTCGTATTTATAAACTATTACCATATATAAGTATAATTATTCCTTTAATAATTATTATACCTTTATTATATTTAGCTAAAAAGAAGAAAAGTAATCCCAACTAGGATTATTTTTTTTAATAGTCATCAACTATATAATAAACATCATTATAAATAAGTTCATCCTTTTTATTTATACCATATAAAAAGACTTCTATATTAAGTTTTTTTAAAGAATTAATCATATGCTCACTTGCTACATCATATAAAACTCCTATAAAATCAAAAGGATATAGATTAGAACTATTAAGTATATAATTAAGAACTCCTATTTTAAAACTTCTATTTTTAAATTTTTTTATAACACTTGTAAAAAAAGACATAACATAAATATTTTTACTTTTATATTTATTAAGTAACTTAGTAAATTTTTCTACATCTAAATTTATATCTTTAATTTCAATTAATAAAATTTTATCTGTTTTAAGTTTTAAAACTTCTTCTAATTTAGGAATTCCCTTTTTCTTAAGTTCTTTATATGTATATTTCCACATAAATTTACCATCAATCATAATATCGTGATGTACAACAAACACTCCATCTTTAGAAGTATAAATATCAAATTCAAAACCATCATATAAAGGATTATTTATAGCTCCTAAAAAAGCGGGTATCGTATTTTCTTTAACAACTGCATTAAAAATTCCTCTATGGGCAATTAACATATAAAAACCACCAATACATTTTATGTTTAGTGGTTTAATTTTGTGTTAAAAGTTACTTTTAATTTATCTTTTTAATTGCTTTTCATTTATATTATTTTTATTACAAGAAAGTCTATTTTCCCAAAACCATTTTTTAAAAGTACATATACAAGTATCTTTTAAGCAATCACAATCATAAGCTTTTACGCATTCTTGTTTACTAGGTATATAATCACCTGTAATTACAGGCTTTATTACTATTAAATAAAATATAAAAAATAATAATATTAAGAATATAACTCCACTTGTAATTTCTATAATTCTTTTATTACTCATATTAAATATCTAATTTTAAAACAATATCACTTTCAGGATAAGTTATACAAGGATGAAAATAATCATTTTCGCTTAAAGCTTTAGGTTGAACTCCCCCAACCATTTTAATTTTACCATCAATTAAAATACTTCTGCAAAAACCACATTCACCAACCCGGCATAATGAAGGCGCTTTTATACCAGCATTCTCCATAGAAACTAATAAAGTTTCATTACTTTTACACTCGATTACTTTAGCTTCCCCTTTAGTTAAAATTCTAAGTTTATAAGTTTTAACCTCATTAGGTTTATAATCACTAAAGAAATTTTCATAATGAACACATTTTCTAGGAATATTAAAATATAATAAGATTTCATTCATCGCTTTATATACTGCTTTAGGTCCACACATTAAAATAGTATTAAACTCTTTAATATATGGTTCAATCATTTCTTTATTTAAATGTCCATTTAAATAACCTTCTTTTTCTTCTCTTGTTAAAGTAATAACAAATTTAACTCTTTTAGATTTTTTATTAAATTCCTCAATTTCTCTTTTAAATATAATATCATCATAAGTTCTAACACTATATAAAACAGTTAAATTGCAATCTTCTATTCCTTCTTCTATCGCTTTTGCTAAAGAAATAAAAGGAGTTATCCCACTGCCACCAGCAATTCCAATAACATTTTCTTCATCACGTACTTTTAAATATCCAAAATCACCAGCAGGTTTACTTACTCTTAGCTCATCTCCAACTTTTACTTCATCTAACATATAATTACTTACTAATCCATCTTGAACTCTTTTAATTGTAATACGATAATAACCTTTTAAAGCTTCACTTGGACTAGATGATAAAGAATAAGCTCTTGTTGTGACTATATCATTTATTGTAAGTTTTATACTAATATATTGTCCCGCTTTAAATGGTTCTAATTCATTGATACCTTTATTTTTATTAGGAACTAAAACAAAAGATTTAACATCAGGAGCTTCTTCATATATCTCTTTAACAATAACATCACGAAATTCACTCACCTCATTTACCATCATATCTATATTAGTTTTAGGTAAACTTTTACTTGAGTAATCCTTTATAATATCTTTTCTAATATTTCTAACTTTTTCTACACTATTCTCCATCATTAACCTCACTTTCAAGTATCTTAGAAGCTATAAAATAACCACTATAAATAGCATTATGCACACCTGCTCCAAAAATACTAGAGCCTCCAACAAAATGAATATTATCTATTTTCTCATCTTCATAAGATATAAGTCTATGAATCGCATTATCATAACTCTTACGCATATAACCCATAATACTACCATTAGGTGTACCCGTATAATTAGCTAAATTTAAAGGTGTAATCACTTCAATTTCTTCAATAAATTCTTTAATATCTATATTAAAAGTATTTTCAAATTGTTCAATTAAATCATTAGCAATCTTCTCTTTTATATCTATATGATTATCATATCTAAGTTTTTCTAAAGCATCATCAAAATAAGTTGTTTTCAAAACTAAAATAGTTGTATTTTTAGGACTAGCAAATTCATTAACTACATTTGGTACTACGGCATCAATTGTTCCATGATATAAATTAGCCATATTTTTTATAACTGCTGTACTATATAAATTTTGGAACTGATAATAATGATAATATTTTAGTCCTAATGAACTACAATCTTTATTTAATCCTAAATATACCATAACTCCATTAGGTGCTAAAGTTCTAGCATTTTCTAAACGATTTACATCTTTATCTTCTATTTTAATTAAATTAGTATAAGCATATCTTTTAGAGACATTACAAATAACTTCTCTACATTTATATTCTTTGCCATCACTAGTTTTAACAATTTTATTTGATAGACCATTGTCAGCTATTTCTAGAGCTTTAGAGTGATAATATATTTTACCACCTAAATCTTGATAACGATTAATCATTTTTAAAGCCATATCAATATTTTTATTTTTTAAAATTGCTCTTTTTTTAAAAACTAATCTATACATAAATACAGCAAAATCAATAAAAGATAATTTATCAAGTGGACTTCCGAGATAAACCCACATAAAACATAAACGATAAATAGTTTCTCTAGGCATTTTTAAATCTGTTAAGGCATCAATAACTGTACTATCTAAATATTTTAAAAATTTAGGATAATCACTTAAATCTTCATGACCTTTTTTTAAAGCTTCTACTGCTTCATTAATCTCTTTAATAACTCGTAAGAACTCTTTTAAAGAATCAGCTGAACCACTTTTTAACTTTTCTAATTCTACAAAAAACTCATCAATATTACCTTTTACTCTAAAATCATCACCAGTACTTAAATCTTTTACTCTGGCATTAAAAGGAACTAATTCTGTTTCAATATCAATATTATAATCACTAAAAAGCTTTCTAATATCCCCTTTTTTATCTAAAGAACCATAATCATATAAATCATATAAGCTTAAATCAAATTCAAAACGTCCTTTTTTAAACGTTGTAACACAACCTCCAGGCAAACTATTTTTTTCTAAAATAAGTACTTTTTTATGATTATTAGCAAGCTCCAAACCAGCGGCCATACCACCCATTCCTGCTCCTATAATAATATAATCGTAAGTCATTTTATACACCTTCCTCACTTAAAGTAAATTCTGTTATTTCTGGCATATCAATACCATTCTGTTTTATATATTTAACATGTTTATCAAGCATTTCTCTTGCATATTCTTGTAACTTTCTTGCATTTTTATCATCATAATCAGAGTATTTCAAAGCCATTAAAACTAAACTATATCTATCAATTCCATTTAAAACTCTCATATCAAATGGTGTAGTAATAGCTCCTTCTTCTTTATAACCTCTTACGTGTAAATTATTATTTACTCTTTTATAAGTAAGTTCATGAATTAAATTAGGATAGCCATGAAAAGCAAAAATTATTGGTTTATCTATTGTAAATAGTTCGTCATATTCTTTATCTGTTAATCCATGTGGATGTTCTTCATGACTAACAAGTTTCATTAAATCTATTACATTAACTACTCTAACCTTTATATTAGGGATAAATTTTCTTAAAAGCGCGCTTGCTGCGATAACTTCTAAATTAGGAGTATCTCCAGCACTAGCTAAAACTACATCAGGATTACCCTTATCATTACTAGCAAAAGACAAAACACCAATTCCTTTAGTACAATGTTTTATCGCTTCTTCTTTATTTAACCATTGTAAAGATGGATGTTTACTAGCCACAATAACATTTACATAATTTTTTGTCTTTATAACATGGTCAAAACATGATATTAATGTATTAGCATCTATTGGTAAATAAATTCTCACTAACTCTGGTTTTTTCGTAACTAAATGATTTAAAAATCCTGGGTCTTGATGGGTATAGCCATTATGGTCTTGTTGCCATACATGACTTGTAAGAATAATATTTAAACTAGCTATATCTTTACGCCAAGATAATTCTTTAGAAATCTTAAGCCATTTAGCATGTTGACTAACCATTGAATCAATTACTCTACTAAATGCTTCATATGTATGAATAAACCCGTGTCTTCCCGTTAGAAGGTAACCTTCAAGCATTCCTTCTAAAGCATGTTCTGATAAAATACTATCAATTACTGCTCCATCACTATTTAAGAATTCATCATCCTCTATGGTTTCTCCATTCCATTTTCTGTTAGTAGCTTCAAATACATGATTTAAACGATTGGATAAAGCTTCATCAGGACCAAATATTTTAAAATTATCCGAATTATTTCTAACTACATCCCGAATAAAATTACCTAGTTCCATCATATCACTTTTTTTAGTAATTCCAGGATTTATTTCTAACATATAATCTTTAAAGTCTGGTACTTCCAATTCTTTTAATAATTCTCCTCCATTTGCATGAGGATTCATACCCATTGGATTTTCCGGAATTAAATCTTGTAAACCTCTTTTTAAAGTTCCATTACTATCAAATAATTCCCAAGGTCTATAACTTTTAAGCCATTCTTCTATAATATCCAAATTCATACTATGTTCTTTATCAACTTGTGCTGGAACTTGATGAGCTCTAAAAGTACCTTCAATAACTTTTTCATCAACTAGTTTAGGACCAGTCCAACCCTTAGGTGTTTTTAAAACTATCATAGGCCACATAGGTCTTGAACTATCATCATTGTTTTTAGCCTTATCTTTAATTTCTTTAATTCTTTTAACAATAGTCTCTAAAGCATAAGCCATATCTTCATGTACCTGCGCATCATTTTTATACTCCACAAAATAAGGTTCATACCCCATACCTTTAAAATACATTGTTAATTCATCTTTACTAATTCTAGCTAAAATAGTTGGATTAGCAATTTTATAACCATTTAAATGAAGTATTGGTAAAACAACCCCATCATTTTTAGGATTTAAAAATTTATTTAATTGCCAACTAGCTGCTAAAGGTCCAGTTTCCGCTTCCCCATCACCTACTACACAAGCTGCCCATAAATCCGGATTATCTAAAACAGCCCCATAAGCATGAGCAAGACTATACCCAAGTTCTCCACCTTCATTAATACTTCCTGGCATTTCTGGTGCCACATGACTAGAAGTCCCACCTGGAAAACTAAATTGTTTAAAAAGTTTTTTCAAACCATATTCATCATATGAAACTTCTGGATAAACTTTACTATAAGTTCCTTCTAAATAAATATTAGAATAAAAAGCTCCGCCACCATGTCCAGGCCCGCTTAAATAAATCATGTTTAAATTATGCTCTTTGATAATTCGATTTAAATGAACATAAACAAAGTTTTGTCCTGGTGTTGTTCCCCAATGACCTACTAATTTAGATTTTATATGCTCTAGCTTTAAAGGTTCCTTAAGAAGTGGATTATCTTTTAAATATAATTCACAAGCTGCCAAATAATTAGCTGCTCTAAAATATGCATTAATTTTTTCTAATTCTTCTGCCTTTAATATTCTTTCCATTTAATATCACTCTACCCTATTATTTATTATAACAAAATACATAAAAAAAAGCCATATAAAGAATGACTTTTTTAAATTTATTTATCGTTTATAACTCCATTAATTAAATTCAAATCTGAAGGTATAATTGTCTTAATATTGGCAAGCTCAAATATTGCAAGAGGAATAATAGCTCCCGCTCTAGCGCCATCCATCCATTTAGGATTTCCAGGCATTAATTCATATAATTCACTTAAAGTTATCGTATCAAA
>CANSWQ010000053.1 GCA_947650775.1 uncultured Mycoplasmatota bacterium | reverse complement strand
TAGCAGTGAGTATTAGTGAAGATGGAACAAATTATAATATAGTAGATGAAATACCCACAAGTGGATATAAATTAAATACTACAAAAAGTATATGTAAGATAGCTACTACAGATACTAAAGATGAAGAAGTAACAATCGAATACAAAGAAGGAAAATTAAATATATTAGGAGTAACAAAAAAAGGAACAAAGTGCTACTTATATTTTGATAAGAAAAAGCCAACAGGAAGCGAAATAATACTTGGAAATATAACAGTAAAAGAAGGAACACCAGATTTTAGTAATGCAGCCACTACAGATGAAGGAGTATATAAAGTAAGTGATGGAATGTATGGTGGATATTCATACTACTGGAGAGGGGCAGTAACAAGTAACTATGTAAGATTTGGAAATTTTTGTTGGAGAGCAATAAGAATTAATGGCGATGGCTCAATAAGATTAATATATGATGGAACAACATGTCATGCGAATGGAACAAGTACGATAGAGAGTATAGCTTTAGAAAATATAAAATATAACTCAAGTTATAATCAGCCAAACTATGTAGGATGGACATATATAGGAACAAGTCAAAGGACACTAAGTGGAACGCCAAGTAATGCAAAAACACAATTAGAGTCATGGTATGTAAGCAATATAGGAAATAATACAGCATATTCAACAAAGGTAGCAGATGGAAAATATTGTAATGATAGAAATGTACAATCGGGATATACATGGGCAATAGATGGAAGCTCATTCTATTATGCTGGAAACAAGAGATTGTATACAGATTACGCACCGGCGTTATCGTGCAATTCAGGAGATGTATACACATTAAAGGTAGGACTTATTACAGCGGATGAAGTAGAGTTTGCAGGAGGAAAGAATGTAGATAATAAGTCATACTATCTATACAACGGACATAACTACTGGACTATGTCTCCGAATCGCTGGTATGGCCCTTATACTCTCGTGTTCTTTGCGGATGTGAATGGCCAACTCAACAACACCAACGTGGACTTCCCTTATGGTTTGCGTCCAGTAATAAATCTAAAATCTGACGTTACATTTACAGGAAATGGAACAATAGATAATCCATATGTTGTAATTTGATATTAAAGAGGTTTTGGTAATGAAATTTAAGATAGAAGAAAAAGAAGAATTTGTATTTCGTAATATAAAGTTTAATAAAAAATTATTTGATGAAATAAATAAAGTAAAAGGTAATGTAACATTTACTAAGTTTGTAATTGAGGCTATTAAATATGCAATAGAAAATATGGAAGATTAAATTCTTCTTTTTTTGTCGAAAATTGTTATGTTTTGTCGTGGATAAGTCATATCTTACCCTAAATTAATAGATTGCATGATTATTTTTGATTTTTAATATAAAGTAAAACATGAACGTTGGATGTGGTGTCTGCCAAAATTAAGGCTATTTATAACTGACGCTTTACTGATTTTCAGGGGGTAAAAGTTTTAGATGGAGGATATGATGGTTTTGCTTAAAGTAATAAAAGCTAAAATAATTGCTATTTTTAAGAAATTAAAAGTACAAAAAAAGATGCCAACAATCATTATCAATATTGAAAACAATAAAGATACGAGAGTTAGCGTCTCTATCAAAAAATAGCAGACGTTTATATTCCAACGTTCCACTAAATTAATATTAACATAATTTTAAATACAATACAATAATTTATTTATCTAAATTATTGATAATTCCTAGGAATAAGAAGTAAACAATGGTGTTGGTACCACCATAACTTAAAAAGGGAAGTGGTAGACCAATTATAGGAAGTAAACCTAAATTCATTCCGATATTTTCAATTTGGGCGAAGAGAAACATACATAAGAAAGAAGCTAGAAACATTTTACTTGTTTTATTTTTACTTTTTAATATCTTAATAAAAAAATATATATCAAGAGTAAAATAACAAAGGATAATAATTAAGAATCCTAATATTCCAAAGTTACTAATACTAAATGCAATTATAAAATCAGTTGGAGCTTCAGGAATATATAAATGATTATTATTTCCTAAAAAACTTGATGAGCCAATAGATATTAATGCTCTATCTAATTGGAATGAATCACCTGCAACAAATGTTAATAATCTATCTACACGATAAAAGAAAGATGTACCTATTAGATTTATTAATAAATCTTTATTGAAATAATATAAATAGAAAAAACTACCTAAGATAATACTTAAAAATATAAGAAGGATAATATACCATTTGATATTGATACGATAAATTAAGATTATACCTAGTAATATTAATAAATATATTATTATAGCTCCTGTATCGGGTTCTAAAAATACAAATAAAGAGGGAATTAAAGTAATAAATATAGATATTAATAAGAATTTAAATTCTTTTTTTATATTTCCTTTAGGAAGAGATGAGGCTTTTTTACATAAGTATAATGCTAGGGTTAGTTTCATAAGTTCACTTGGTTGAAAAGAAAATATGCCAAGATTAAACCAAGCTTTAGAACCATTTATAGTACTACCAAAGAATAAAACAAGAATTAATAATATTATATTAAAGATATATAAGATAAAGCTATATTTAAATAGAAGTTTGGGTTTGATGAATTTCATTATTATTAAAATTATAAGTCCAAGTAAAAACCAAATACTTTGTTTAAAAAAGTAATTTTTATAAATACTTTGAAGATTTCCTGCTATTTTCATATTTATTAAAGATATTATTATTAATATTAATAGAGGAATGTATAACCATAAATAATTTAATATTTTTTTCTTTTTCATATTTTTATTATGTTTCAAATTATTATTTTTATCATAAAATGTATTAGAGGTGTCTATATATGAATAATAATTTACCTAGAGTTTATGCGAATCCTATTGATAAGGAATTAAGAAATAATTTAAACTATCATGTATGTTCTACTAGTATCCATGATACTAGAATTTTAGAAAGTGAAAATATTCCTAGAAAAATTAATGAAATATTTGCATCACCAAATCATGTTTATAAAAGTAGAGTAAGAATTAAATTACTTAATAATGAAGAAATAGAAACTACTATTGTAGGTAAAACTGGTAATTATTTGCTTACTTTAAATGGAGATAAAGTTAGTATAAATAACATAGTAAATATAGATAAAATATAAACTATTGTTTGTAGCGAATTTGACTTTTTTATGAAAATATGCTATAATTTAATCACTTCACAAAGTTTAGGGGGAAATTTGGAAGTATGAAAAAATATTTACTTAAGATGATAGGAATAATGTTAATCTTAGGTGCATTTATTAACATTTATAAAGAAAATAATAATAAACATTATATAGAAATTACTGTAACACAAATTAATTTAGCTAGTGCTAATATTCGTAATGAAGAAGAGATGCGAGCTAAAATGGTAGTGTATGAAGGTTTAACTTTAAATGAGTTAAGTGAAAAATTAGATAAAGTTCTTAAATCTGATTTAGCAGGTTATGGACGTTATATATCCGAAGTGTCTTTAGAAAGAAATGTAGACCCAATTGTTGCTACTTCGATTCTTTTACATGAAACTGGTTGTATGTGGAAATGTAGTTATTTAGCTAGAGTTAAGTACAACGTTGGTGGTATGCGTGGACGTAATGGATATATGAAATTTGATTCTATGGAGGAAGGTATTAGAGCTTTCGTAGGAAATTTACAAAAAAATTATTATGAAAAAGGGTTAACAACTCCAGAATTAATGAACAAAAAATATGCTGAAAATCCAAATTGGCATAAAAATGTTAACTATTATGTGAAGTTAATTAAAGCAAGTTAATTGCTTTTTTTTATGTTTTAGAATATAATTGTTTTAGGTGATAGTATGTATAATAATAAAAAAATATTGATTTTAGGGATGGCTAGAAGTGGTTATGAAGTAGCTAAACTTTTATATAAAAATAATGAAATATTAATAACTGATGGTAAAGACCAAAATGAGGATAATTTAAAAGAATTAGAAAGTTTAGGGGTTAAGTTTGTAAAAACTAATGAGCCAGAATTATTACTTGATAGTTCTTATGATGTTTTAATAAAAAACCCGGCTGTATTTCCATATCATCCTTGTGTGGAAAAAGCGAGAAGTTTAAATATTCCAGTAGTAAATGAAATGGAAGTGGCTTATCACTATATAGATGTTCCTATAAATATTATTGGTGTTACTGGTTCTAATGGTAAAACAACAACTACTTCCTTAATTTATGAAGTATTAAAAAAAGCAGGGATTGCAGTAAAATTAGGGGGGAATATTGGAACTCCTTTATCTAAAATAGTAAAAGATTTAAAAAAAGATGATATATTACTTTTAGAAATATCTGACCATCAATTAATTGATATGGATGATTTTAAAACAGATATTAGTATTCTAACTAATTTATGCCCAACTCATTTAGATTATCATGGTTCTTATGAAGCTTATAAAAATGTAAAACATAAAATATTTAATCATCATTTAGATAGTAGTATTGCAATTTTAAATGAAGCTAATTATGATTCAATGGAAATTACTAATGATATAATTTCTACAAGATATTATTTTAACAGTAAAGATAATAAAATAGAAAATGGAGTTATTTATGTTAATAATAAACCAGTTATAAACACAGATGATATTTTATTAAAAGGAATGCATAATTATGAAAATATTTTAGCAATGTTAGTGTTAATTGATATCTTAAAAATAGATTTTAAATATGCTATTCAAGTTTTAAAAGAATTTAAGGGAGTAGAACATAGAATAGAATTTGTAAGAGATTTAAATGGAGTAAAATATTATAATGATTCAAAATCTACTAATCCAACTGCAACAATAACAGCTTTAAAAAGTTTTGATGGTAATATTCATTTAATACTTGGGGGTATGGATAGAAATCAAGATTTTGAAGATTTATTACCATTTAAAGATAAAATAAAAAAGATTTATGCGATTGGAGAAGTAAGAAAGAGAATAATTGATTTTTGTAATACTAATAATATAAATTATGAAGAATTTGAATTTATGAAAGATGCTTTAGCTAGTATAATCCAAAATGTTCAAAGTAATGATATTGTTCTTCTTAGTCCTGGTTCAGCTTCTTGGGATCAATATGCAAAGTTTGAAGATAGAGGAGAAGAATTTAAAAATATTGTTAATAATTTTTAGAAGAGGAATTAACCTCTTTTTTTGTGTAACGAAAACCACCTGTTCTACGGGTGGTTCAAAGGAGCTTTAGCGTTGCAAATAAAAACCTCCTTTGATAGAATAGATGCTGTTTATCGAATTGCACTAAAAATCAAAGGAGGTGTCCTAAGTGGACGTAAATAGTTTAGCACATACGAAGTGGAATTGCAAATACCACGTAGTATTTGCGCCAAAATTTAGAAGAAAAATAATATATAACGAATTGAGACAAGATATAGGAAAAATAATCCGAATGTTGTGTGAAAGAAAAGGAATAACAATAATAGAAGCAGAGTTGTGTCCAGACCACATACATATGCTGATAAGTATACCACCAAAAATGAGTGTGGCAGGAGCAATAGGGTATATCAAAGGTAAGAGTACATTGCTGATATTTGATAGACATGCAGATATGAAATATAAATACGGCCAAAGGCAGTTTTGGTGTAGAGGATACTATGTAGACACAGTAGGAAAAAATACAAAAGCAATACAGGAATATATAGCAAATCAATTAAAAGAGGATAAGTTAGCAGATGATATGAGCAGCAAAGAGTACGTAGATCCATTTACTGTAAAGAAAGTAAAACAATTTAAGCTATTTAAGTAATAGCGAGTAGTGAACGTAGTGCAAGCGATGAACCTTTCGGAGCGCAATCTAGCGCTGCCAGTAAGAGGCCCTTAGAGGGCAAAGTAAAACTACCAGCTAAGCTGGTAGATTTTTATTGCATTAAAAGTTATGTCGGAAAATAGAACTAATAATATTGAAAAAAATTAAATTATATTGTATATTTATAATATAAAAATTTAATATACTAGTCAAACTATATTAATTTAAGTTTAAAGGAAAGTTTTGATAAGTTTTGTCGAAGGTAATGAAATAATATAAGGATTGTATTAGAATGTTTAAAGTGAAGGAAGGAATAGAAAATGGAAGTTAAGGAAAAGAATAAAAAATTATTAATAGTAGTAGGAATATTAATATTATTTGGAGGAGTATCTTTAGCATATTTTGTAACTAAAATACTTACAAATGGTAATGGAGGAAATACAAGCGTAACAACTGCAGTTATAAGAGGAGCTAGAGTAGATGTAGAAGGTATATTAGAGTTTGAAGATTTAGAAATACTTCCAGGACATAAAACAGTAAGTGCAATAAAGGTAACAGCAACAGGTAATAATGAACTTATACCATATAATTTAATATGGAAAGGAACTAATAGTTTAACAACACCTTTAAACTTTACAATATATAAAACAAGTGAAGAAATAGAAGTAAATGCAACATGTGAGAAAAAAACAAAAGTAATTGGAGCATCAAAACAACTAAGTGAAGAATGTATAATAACA
>CANSWQ010000052.1 GCA_947650775.1 uncultured Mycoplasmatota bacterium | reverse complement strand
AGAGTAAGTAAATTAAATATTTTGGATAAAGATATAAAAATAGAAGAATTAAAAAGAATTCCTAGATACCCTAAAGGTAAAGGACTGCCAATTGGTAATATGACTTCGCAACTTTTAGCAGTTTATTTTCTAAATGATTTAGATCATTATATTAAAGAAAGATTACATTGTAAATATTATATTAGATATATGGATGATTTTGTAATTTTTGATCATGATAAGGAACGCTTGAAAGTTCTTCGAAAAGAAATTGAAGAAAAGCTAAAAGAGTTTAAGCTAGAACTTAATAAAAAAACTAATATTTATGATTTAAATCATGGTTTTGGTTTTTTAGGTTATTATTATTTTCTAAAAGGTAAACGCTTAATAATTAAAATTAATCCTCAAACTAAAAGAAGAATTAAAAAAAAGATGCGTAAATTAAAGAAAATAAACGCACCTAATTATGAACAAGTAAAAGCTAGTTATATGGGATACTTAAAACAAGCTCATACTAAAAATTTACTTAAGAAAATGGACCTTTAATATTATCTAGGGTCTTTTTCTATATGGTAGAATAATAATAGAATATTTATTATCCCACAAATACCAATGATAGAATAGATGATTCTTGTAACCATTGAGGCATCTTTAAATAATGCAGTTACTAAGTTGAAATCAAAGAATCCAATAAGTCCCCAGTTTATAGCTCCTATAACTGTGAATATTAATGCTATCTTTTGTAATGTTTCCATTTAATCACACCCTTTGCTATTATTTTGAACAATTTATAAAATATTATACATTTTTTAATAATTATTATTTTATTTACATTTTTTAGTTTATTGGGTATTGTCTAAATAATTATTTTTTAGTATAATGTTAATAAGATAGGGTGAATATTATGGAGTTTAATAAAAATCAAGGTTCAACTAAAGCTTATGTTTTAGGAGCATTAATAATTACTGTTTCATTAGTTATTATTGGTGTTAGTATGTCTTATGCTTATTTTGTAAATAGAATTGAAGAAGTAAATCCTGATAATAAAGATGTTAGAATTTATAGTGGAGACTTAGTTATGAATTTTGCATCAACTAGAACTATAAATGCTACAGCGGTAGGTTTAATTAATGATAGTGATATTACTACTACTGCAGAACATACTGATTTTAGTGTAACACTTCCAAGTGATGCTAAAGTTGATAGTGCTTTATATAATATATTCATTACTGAACTTAATATAAGTGATAATTTAAAAAGTCCTTATTTAAAGTGGTCTTTATATAATGGTGAGGCTAGTGTAGCTAGTGGAAACTTTGAAGATGTTGGAACTAAAACTACTATGAACTTAAAAGAAAATATTACTATTAATAAAGGTGCTACAGATAGTTATGTCTTATATATTTGGTTAAGTAATGATCCTGATAATAATCAAACTCAATTATTAAATGGTTCATTTAGTGGTAAAGTAGGATTTAGAGGTGTGACAAAATAACTTAGAAATAAGTTATTTTTTATGTCGAAAAATAAGAAGTTTTGTCGAGAAATAGGAGATTCGTTGCAATCTCTTTTTTAGTGGTTATAATAGATAAATATCTTTTAGATTAAGATTAGAGAGGAGGAAAAATGAAGACAAAAATAAAACAAAAAGTATATCCGTTACATGGAGATTTGATGTTTAAATATATATTTGGTTACCAAAAGAATGTAGATTTTACAGAGTTTTTATTAGAAACAATTTTTGATTATAATTGTGGAACATTTAAAAATATAAAAATTAAAAATAGTGTTAAACTAGATAGAAAAACAGTAAATGATAAAAAGTTTGAAACAGATGTATTAGTAGAATTACCCACAGGAGAAATAATAAATTTAGAGATGTATACTAAATATGATAGAAATGCAAGTATAAAAAGTGTGATGTATGTGACAAGTATATTCTCAAGTCAACTAAAAGTCGCAGAAGATTATAGCTTAACTAAACAAGTTATTCAAATAAACTTTGTAAAAGATAATAAGTATAAAAATGAAAAGATGATAAAAAAATATACATTAATGGAACAAAATAGTTTAGCAGATAAAATAATACCAGAATTATTTCAAATATATGTGATAAATGTTGCTAGTGAAGAGAAAATCTTATATAATAAAAGAGAAAAAGATTTCTATTTACTAATGAAGCTTATTAATGCTCGGACATTAGAAGAAATGGAAGAAGTAGTTAAGGGGAATGAAATAATGGAAAAAATATTAGAAGAGATGAAGAACTTTTCAGAAGAAGAATATGTACAAGATTATCATGCACAAGAAGTATTAATTAGAAGTCAGCATAATAGTGAAATGAAAGAACTAGAACAAAACTATAAAGCACAAGAAGTATTAATTAGAAGCCAGCATAATAGCGAGATGAAAGAATCAAAAGAAGAAGTTGTTAGAAAAATGTTATTAAAAGGATTTGAAGATTCTGATATAATTGATGTTACTAATATTTCTGCTAAAGATTTAGAAAGAATTAAATTAAATATGAAAGAGGCATAAGCTTCTTTTTTTCTGTATATTGGCTATTTTTGGTGTTTTATAAAAGTTTTATTTATGTTATAATGGTTATAGTATGCTAGGAGGTAGTATTGTAGTTATGAAGTTTATTCAGATTAAAAACTGTTATAAAGTATATAAAAATGGTGTTACAGCAGTAGCAGATTTAACACTTAATATAGATAAAGGAGAATTTGTATTTGTTATAGGAGCTAGTGGTTCAGGTAAATCAACATTAATTAAAATGTTATATAGAGAAGAAAAACCGACTCGAGGAGTAGTTCAACTAGGTGGAATTAATGTTGGTAAATTAAGAAATAGAACTGTTTATAAACTTAGAAGAAAACTAGGGATTGTTTTTCAAGATTTTAAATTATTACCTAAACTTACGGTATATGAAAATGTAGCTTTTGCTTTAGAATGTATTGGAATGAAAAATAGTGAGATTCGTCCTAAAGTTTTAAAAGCTCTAGAGCATGTTGGTTTAAAAGATAAAATTAGAAGTTTTCCTAATGAGTTATCTGGTGGAGAACAACAAAGAGTTTGTATAGCTAGAGCTATAGTAAATGACCCTAAACTGCTTATTTGTGATGAGCCAACAGGTAATTTGGATGCTAATACTTCAAAAGAAATTATGGAAGTTTTAGATACTATTAATAAAAACCTTGGAACAACTATTATTATGGCTACTCATGACCTTGATATAGTTAAAAGGATGAAGAGAAGAGTTCTTGTTCTTGATAGTGGTTTACTCTCTAAAGATTATGAGAAAGGAAGTTTTAGAACAAGTGAAAGCGTTTAGAATATTAAAGAATTCAATTAGAGATTCTTTTAAAAGTGTTTTTAGAAACTTTAGTTTAAGTATTGCTAGTGTTCTTTGTACGACTATAACTTTAATACTAGTAGCTATAGCTATTGTAGTAACTGTTAATGTTAATTATGTCACTAAATCTATGGAGAAAGAACTTACTATTGTAGTTTATGCTAATCGTGATGTTACGGATGAACAAATTAATAATATTGAATCTAGTATTAAAAAAATTGGGGTTGTAGATAATGTGGAGTTTAAAAGTAAAGAAGAATGGAAATTAGAAATGAAACAATATTCTGAAACTTTAGAAGTAACTCTTGATAATTTAGATACTAATCCTTTACTTGATTCGTTTGTAGTTAAAGTTAAAGATGTTAAAGATTTAGCACCAACAACTAGAGAAATAAGAAAAATTGATGGTGTAGAGAGTGCTGATTATGGTGAGGGTATGGTTGAAGAAATTATTTCAGCGTTTAATATTATTAAAACGGCAACAATTGGAATGGTTATCGCTTTAATTATTGTAACAGCATTTTTAATTAGTAATACAATTAAATTAACAATTTTTTCAAGAAGAAGTGAGATTGATATAATGAGACTTGTTGGAAGCTCTAATATTTCAATAAGACTTCCTTTTGTATTTGAAGGATTCTTACTAGGAGTTGTGGGTTCATTTATTCCAATGATTGTGACAGTTTATGGTTATTTTATTTTATATGAAAAGCTTGGTAGTTCAGCAACATTTAGTATTGTGGAACTAGTAAAACCATTCCCATTTGTTTTTTATACATCAATTATTTTACTTGTTATAGGAGCTTTAGTAGGTATGTTTGGTTCAGCTAGAGCGGTTAGAAAGTATTTGAAAATATGATGAAAAATTTAGAATATATATTAAGACTTAGTTTAGTATTAGTTATTTCTTTAACATTTATAATAAGTCCGGAAATGGCTTATGCAAGTGAAAGAGATTTAGAAACTCTAGGAGATTATAGAAAACATTATGAAGAATTACTTGCTAAAAAGCGCGCTAATGATAATAAGACTGAACAAGCTAAAAATGAAATAAAACAAAAAGAAGCAGCGATATCTCAAACTAGAGATGAGTTAACTATCGCAGAGGCAGCGGAAGAAGAGGCACAGCTTAAAATTACTGAATCTAATCAAGCAATTGAAGAAAATAAAAAAGAATCAGAAAAAGTACTTGTTTATATGCAACAAGTTCAAAATAAAAATGCTTATGTAGAATATGTAACCGGTTCTTCTAGTATGACAGAATTAGTTACAAGAATAGAAGCAATAAAACAAGTAAGTGATTATATTCAAGTTACACTTGATAATTTGGAAACAGAAATTGATAAAAATGAAAAGCTAAAAAAAGAACTTGAAGAAAAACAAAAAGAATTAACTGCTAAAATTGGTTCTTATCAATCAGCGGTTGCTAAACTCAATAATGATATTGATGATATTGCAGAACTTAATGAAGGTATTGATAAACAAGTTGAGATTGCTCGTGATAATTATGAGAAGAATAAAGCTATGTGTATTAAAGAAGTGGGTAGTGGTGCTGATAATGTAAAGGTAAGTACTTGTTCTAAAATACCTTATAATGGTCAATGGTTACAACCACTTAATAAAGGTGTTATTACAAGTAAAGTTGGTTATCGTACTGACCCAATTACAGGTAAACCTTATTCATTTCATAGTGGTATAGATATTGGTGCTAGTGAAGGAACTCCAGTATATGCATCGGCAGCTGGTAAAGTATCTGGTATTATTTCTAGAAGCAGTTGTGGTGGTAATAAAGTTTATATTGATGTAACAGTTAATGGTAAAAAATATACAACATATTATTTGCATTTATTAAAATATAATGTTAAAGTTGGAGATATTGTTACGCAAAATACAGTAATAGGTTATGTTGGAGGATATTCAACTTCTAAAGCTCATGGGGGATATGATGGCTGTACAACAGGAGCCCATCTACATTATGGAGTACAAAATGGTTGGTATGGGGGATATGTTAAAACAGCAAATGTTTTAATACCACCACCAGGTATGAAAAATAGTGTTGGTTGGCGATTTAATTCGAGAACAGATTTATATGCTAATTAAATAAATTTATAGTTTTTAACTATAAGTTTTTTTATTTTCTAAATTCTTTAGAAAAAAACTATACTTTTAAATTAAAATAATATATAATTTAATTATTATAGAGGATTGGGTCTTTTAATGGAGGTAGCTATTTATGAGTATTAATGATTTTATAAAAGTAATTGTTAATGAACAAAATAAAAATGAAATAGATTTTAGTAAAGATGATTTTTATTATATGTTAAAGTATTTGGGAATAAAAAAAGATAAATCTTTAGTTAATGATATTGAAAAGTTTTATCAAGATTTTTTGAATTCTTTAAATAATTCTTTAGTTAAATTTGATGAAAGAAAACTTGGTAGTAATGAAAATACTACTCATTATATAGGTTTTTATACTGATAAAAAAGCTGATTATTTAGAAGCTTATAAAGTATATTTTCCTGCTAAATATGAATATATAATTAGTGCTTTAAAAACTATTTTCTTATATCTTATTCGTAATAATATAATGGCTACTGTTAAGTTTCATGTTAAATCTTCTAATGAAGGTATTGTTATTAGATTTTATAAAAAGGTCGATGTAAAACCTTTTATTGATTATTGTAATAATAATTTTATTTTAAAAGATTTATTAGAACCACTTAATCCTTTTATAGCTAATATTCATGGTATAGGTGTAGTTCAAGATGATAATTCTTTAGCTTCTTTTAATGAAACTTTAGCTAGTATGCTATTTGAATATTTTGGATTCTTAAAACAAAATGGTTCTTTTGATTTAGCTAGTGGTCTTGATTTTTTAGATTATGTGATGAAAAGAGCTAGTATTGAAGAAAATGATGTTTTAAGATTTAATATTAGAGCAGTAGAACATAGTATAGAATCAATACTTAATAAAAGTAATCCTTTGAATTAGAATTAGTATTGAAGTGATACAATAAAAGTAGACAGATAAAAAGAACTGTTTGCTTTTTTATTTGCTAAAATATAGTTAGGAGGAAATATAATGGGAAGAAATATTATGAGAACACACGAGGAAAAAGAAAAAATAATTTTAGAAATGATTAATAATGGATATGGATTTCATACCATGAGTAAAAAA
>CANSWQ010000051.1 GCA_947650775.1 uncultured Mycoplasmatota bacterium | reverse complement strand
CAAAAGGTACTTTAAGTCTCATACTTCTTTGAACATTTAAGAAATTAACAAATATACCTTGTGCTGTTTCTCCTCTTAAATATACTTTAGATTTAGTATCTTCTGTAACTCCCATAGATGTCTCAAAAAGTAAATTAAATTTACGGATTGAAGTAAAATCTTGTTTACCACATTTAGGACATTTAATTTCATTAGTAATAATATAATTTTCTAATTTTTCATTACTCCAACCATCACCAGTTTCAGTCCCATTTGTAAATTCTTCAATTAATTTATCTGCTCTATGTCTAGCTTTACAAGCTTTACAATCAATTAACGGATCATTAAAATTAGTTACATGCCCACTAGCTACCCATACTTCGGGATTCATGAGAATTGCACTATCAAGTCCATAATTATAAGGGTTTTCTTGCATAAATTTTTTCCACCAAGCACGTCTAATATTTTCTTTTAACTCTCTTCCAAGAGGTCCGTAATCCCAAGTATTAGCTAGCCCTCCATATATTTCACTACCTTGAAATATAAAACCATATTGTTTACAATAATTAACTATTGTATCTTGTGTTATTTTCTCCATATTTACCTTTCTCTCTCCCTCTTCATAGCTATTAATTTTTCTATATAATCAAGCAATTCACTCAAAGAAACTCTAAACAAATCTTTTTTCTTATGATTAAATAATCTTCCTTCATAATACCCTTTAGCTTGTAAAAAATCTGCTAAAGAACACCACATAAGTAACCCTTCTTCTTTAATGCCAATTTTTGCATTTATCTGATCAATTTCTTCTAAAGTAGTTCTTTCATTTATACTATTTTTCAAAAGTAAAATACTTGGCAACTCTAGAAAAAGATAATCCATTATATCCATATTTTTTCCCTCCTAAATAAAAAACACTAAAAGAAACAAATAGGGACGAAAATACATTCCGCGGTTCCACCCTACTTATTTCTTCTAGAGAAATCACCTTTATTTTTTATATAGCTCCAAATTCGCCACATCCTTCATCGCTTGTATACCTAAATTATATAACACATTACTATTATATGCAAGAATTATTTTTGAATATTAATACTTCTTTTTATTGATTTATTACCTGATGTTACTTCAATCATCAATTTATAATAACAACCTTTTTTAAAATCCAATGTCATATAATTATTTTCTACTCCAATTAAATTACTTACATTATAACCACTTTCATCAAAGTATCTTTCATCATCAGTATTAAAATCAAAATCAGTTATTTCTAAATCACTACCACCACCTATGGCCGTTATATAAACATATTCTTTCCCATTATTCTCTTTATGAGTTAATTTAAAATCTGTTAATTCATTAGAAACTTTAACTATTATTTTCATTTTTTGTTCCAAAGTAACATTATTCAATCTATCTTTAAATACTATATAAATATAATAAGTTCCTTCTGCTTTAAAAGTATATGAATATTTGTGATTAGCATCAATAGTATCTTTATAACAATAATCAGGAGAATTAATACCACAACTAAAATCTTTAGCATTCGTTGGTGTTTCATCTTTACTAGAAATATTTAACCCAACAGTATATGCTCCACTCCCCTTTAAATCAAAAATAAAATTAATAGTCGCATTATTAGTTACCGTTATCTCTTTGGTAGTACTACCAGTTTTATTATCTTGATTTAAAGTATTATGAAAATCATACATCTCTGTTGTACTTATTTTAGCTTCAAACTTTTCATTTTCTTTAACAGTTGGTGTACTAGGAGTATCTTCTTTTGGAATTTCTACTTTTGTATTAGGATCTTTAATCATTACTTTTAAAATACTTTTAGTCTCATTACCAGAACTATCCTTTACTTTATAAATAACTTCATAATCTCCTATTTTTTTGGGATTAACACTATCTTCAATTTCTATTTCGTCAATACTAAGTTCATCAAAATTATCAGCTACACTAGTAATATAACTTTTACTATCCCATTTACTATTAACATTTAATACTGCATATTTTTCACTTAAAACAATTTCCGGCGCTTTTTTATCTATTATATCAACTTCAAAAGTATGTTTATATTTTTCTTTATCATATTCTATTTCTAAATATAGTTTTTGTTTACCAAGACTCTTTATTTCTGATAAAGTATAAGTTACTTTTTTCTTTTTAAAAACGCATTTATTCTTTTTACATTCTATTTTTTGTTTAACAAAATCTGTTACATCATAATCTCCATAATTTAACTCTTCCACTTCTTTATAAGAAAAAACATCTGTACTAACATTCTTAACTAAAAAGAAACCACCAACAACTAAACCACCAAAAAATAATAATATAGCACCCCAACCAAGTACATACTTCATAACTTCACCTACTCTTAAAAAGAGTATATCATATTAAAAAGTAAAAATAAAATTTTTATCTTACAGCTTCTATTCTATCTTTTAATCGTTCTAAAATATTTAACATTTCTTGTATTAAATTTTTAACATCTAAAGAAACACTTTCTGCTTCCATTAAATATTGAAAATCACTTTGTAAGTACTGTAATATTTCTTCTTCACTAAGTACTAATCTTGCAATTAATTCTAAAATTGAAATCATTACTAAAGCAAAACTATTATTATTTTCCCCTAAATTATCTCCATATTTTTCTAAAGTATCAGCATGTTCTCTACCTTCTAAAATTAATACAGATTTATCAACAAATATTAAATCGGGATTACAATCTATCTTAAAGTTTTTTGATTCAATATTAATATTAACAATATTTCTTGTTTGCAAAAAATCTTCCCAGCTCAAACGATTCATAAATATTAGATTATATTTATAAAAGATTAGTTCATCTCTTATTTCCTCATAAGCAGGATTATTAATTAAATAATCTAAAAATGAAAATATAATTTGATTCAAATCATAGCGTAAATACATAGCATAAAGAAAAGAATCACTATCAAGCATACTATTAATAATATTAAGTAATCTATAATAACTTGCATTAGTCAAATACCCTAAAGCCAAAGACAAACTTTTATTATTACAATATTTTAATATTTGTTTTCTAACACTTAACATATCTTCATAAGATAAAGAAGCTAATAATTCTTTTTCTTCTCTTACACAATCATTAATAACTTTAATAGTTTCTTCATATTCAAAACTTGTACTTAATCCACTAGCTTCCATTTTAGCTAAAGCAATAAAATCCATTTTTATTTTTTCTTCAATACTAATTAATCTATTTAATTCCATACCTATCCCCCGAATATAAAATATCTTAACATATAAAGAAAAAGAAAGCTACAAACTTTCTTGAATTTATCTTCCTCTAGTATCTAAATTTTCATTAGCTAACACTATTCTTGCTTCAACTAAACTAACATCAAGTTGTAAATGCTCAAGTTTAGCTCTTTCTCCATCATTATTATATTTATTAACAACATTATTTTGAAAAGCTATTAATTCTAATAATACAGTTCGTCTTTGTTGTAAAAATTCAACATATTCAGGACTAAATCTTCCCTCTCTAACCATATATGGAAAACTTTTAAATACCAAATCAATATTACTTATACAACTAGACATAGTTCTAAAATTATTTGTTATTAAATTCAACAAATTTCCATTAGGAATAAGTTCACGATCTCTATCTCCATTAAAAGTCAATCTAAAATCCACCCCTAAACATTCAACCAAAATATCAAAAAATTTATCAGCTAAACTAGGATCGACTCCTCTAGTTTCCCAAGCAAGTTCAACTAAGTTTTTAAAACAATCTTTAACTGTAATTCCATTTTCCATATCATCTGTTTGATACATCATAATTCACCTTCCCTACAATAAAAAGTATAACACAAAATTAGATAAAAATATATCTCTTTATAACTATTTTGGAACCATAGGACTACTATTTGCATTCATTAAACTTGCTCGTATCCCATAATCTGCAACATTTTCCATTAATAAATCTAAATACTCTCCATAATTAGTAGCAATATAATTAATATGTTCCGCATAATTACTTCTAGCAATATAAAGAGCGATTCTTCTTCTTTCAACACCACTTAATACTTCCATTAATTTAATTAAATCCCAATAATACCTTCTTAATTTAGCATCTAAATAATTTGCTTTTTCTCCATCACTAGTACTTATTTGATTTTTAACTTCTTCTAACTCTTTATTTGTTAAAAGAATCATATCCATTTCCATTTTAAGTATTTTATCTTTATCAAATTTTTGACAAAGTTCATTATTTTTAAATAAAAATTTTTGATAATAATGAACTCTTTCCAGACTATCTGTACAATTTTTTATCGCTTTTAAAATAAGCTCTTGATAACTATCAATACTTGTTAAGTTATACCATAAAATCAAATTGCCAATATGCATTCCTTTATGGACTAAATAATGAATCAATGGAAAAATATCTTCTGATTTTTCATTAAAAAGCGTCTTTTCTACTTTTTCATCTAAAGTTATACCTTCATTTTCTAATTCTTTCTCATAATACTCACAAAAAACATCTAATTCTTCATCACTTAAAGAATCTTTAGCAGAATAAAGAATATTATTCCAATTTAATTTATCTCTACCATATTTAGCGATTATAACCGAAATATCCTTTCTACTTATCCTAATACTCTTAGTCGCATAATAAGCAGCATATTTGTTGTTTTCAATATGTAAAGATAAATAATAAAAATTGTTCCCTTTTTTTTCTTCATATGGTATATCATAAAGCTTATCCATTTCATTATACATCCACTGATCCACATCATGTTTTATTTTAGAATCCTTGATACCATTTATAATAAACAAAATCTCAGAAGTATCTTTCTGTAATTTTATAAGATCAATAAATAAATTATAATCATTATATTCTTCCAGCTTTTCTAATTCAAGTTTGCAATTACAAGGCGCATATTTTTTAATAATAGATTTTAAATAAGATATTTGTTCTTCTCTTGAACTACTTAAAAGATCCACATATCTATCTAAATGTAAGATATAATCTTTATTATCTTTTCTTAAAATATCTATTACATAATCCAGTAATTCTAAATCTTTTACATAAGCTAAACCATCCATTAATCTTGGATTATTAATATTAATAACTGAGTCTACAAAATCTTTATCTACACTAATATTACTTTTAATTACATATTTTAAAATATACTCTATTTTATAATCTAAAGCAAATGATATTATATCAGAAAAATTCTCTCTACCATTTAATTCCTCTAAATAAGTTATTAAGGCTCTCTCTATATAATATAATAAATCTGGTATATTTTCTTTAATATAATTACTATCTAATATTCTTCTAAAAACATTAGCGCTTCCCCTACCATCCAAACCAAAGATTAAGCCTTGAAATAATTCTTTCCATCTTTTAAAAGATGCAATTTTAAGATTTTTAAAACTTTCTTCTAAAGAAAATATCTTTTCAGCATATAATAAGTTTGTATCTAGACAAATTTGTTGTATAACTCTTACTGTTAAATTCAAAGTTTTATCAGTATCAATTTCTTCCACATAATACTTAACATTTTTACTAAAATCAATAGATTTATTCCAAACCTCATCATCTCTAACAAACTCATTTTTCAAGTCATTACTATGATAATATCTTCTTTCATTAAGTTCAAAAGCAATTCTTTCTTCTGTAAGCCCCTTTATCCTACTTAAATTAACTAATAGAATAACTTCTTGATAATTATCTAAAATTGCATTAGGATTAATTATATAATTTCTTAATTTATCTTTTATATAAGGTAAAATACTAGGATCATTAACGATTTTTTTAATATCATTTAAAATCAAAGGTAAATTACTAGCAATTTGATAATCATCATCTATAATCTGATCATCAAATTTATATTTAAAAATCTCATACTTAATTTTATTAATTAAATCAATTACTTTTAAAGATTTAGCAGAACTATCTACAATTTCTTTCATAAGATTTAAAGTATTTTCTAATTCTTGTTCTACCTCTAAATAATTAACTCCATTTAATTTTTTAAATAAACTTTCTAAAATACCTTTTACTTTTTCTACTCTATATCTATAAACTTCATCCACACCATTTAAAAAACTTAAGTAAAAATCTAATTCTGCACTTATTCTAGCATACTCCATTTTAAGTGAAAAAATATCAGCCTCAGAATCATCTAAACAATGACCTAACTTGCTATCTAAAATTGTAAATTTACTTTTTAGATCTCCATACTTAGTTGGATTAACTTCTTTTAAACTAAGAGCATCCATTCTAAATAAATCTTGTTGAATTAATTGTTGAAGATATAAAACACTTGCATTCATCATAGTCACCTACTATATTAAATTATAGCACAAAATAAAAAAGAAAGCTACTACTCTTCGCTTTCTTCTGATTCTGGAATATCTTCTAAAACATCAAGAACAACTTCTTTTTCTAAAACTTCTGTAGCTTCTTCTACTTCTGTATTAGATGTATCATCATTCTCTATTTCGTCTGTTGTTTCTCCATCTTCTAATAATTTATCTTCTAAGAATTCAGAGGCATCATCATCCATAAATTCTTTTTCAAGGT
>CANSWQ010000050.1 GCA_947650775.1 uncultured Mycoplasmatota bacterium | reverse complement strand
GCAATCACAATCCATTGTAAAGAAAGAATTTGTAGCAATATATGGATTAAGACTAGTTGTATCTGGATTATCAGCTAAAACTCTAAATGTAGCACAGTTTCCTTCAATTTTTTCTACTCTAAATACTCTTGAACATTCAGATGATTCAGTACCTGCACAAGTAACAGTGGTGTCTTTTGTTGTTGGCATACTCCAAGGAGTTCCATTACCACAACATGTATAAAGCATAACAGGTCTAGTATTACATATTAAACAATTTGGTCCTCCACCTAAAACTGGTCGATCACAAGAATCTAAACATGATTCTGGACAAGCATTTTGTTGAAGAACTAAGATTACACTTAATATTTCATTGACACAGTTTCCAGAAGTATTATTTTCACAATTATTCATATTATTCACCCTTTCATGTATTCTCACTATTAATTTATGACAAAACTTTAATTTAGTGTCTTACTTTCTTTTAATTTGTTAATCTTTATGTTATAATTAAGAGAAGATTAATTTTAAAATAAGTTTAATGGTGGTTTTATGAGAAAATATATAACAATTGTAATTGGGGGGAAGAATTATCGTTTTTTAATTGATGAAGAATTAGATAAAACTTTAAAATCTTCACTTAAAGAACGTTATAAATTTGATAATAGTGATACTTTAATTATAGATGAAGATGATTTAGTTAATTCTTATAATTTAAAACAACTTATTTTAAAATCTATATTAAGTCAAATTAATACTTATGATTTAAATTCGGATTTACAAAAAAAAATTGATTCTTTAAAAGATTATATTGGAAGTAAAACTAATGTTTATAGTAGTGATTTGTCTAAATTAGATAGTATTTTAGGGGAAGCTAGTGAAATATATAGTAGTGTAAGATCTAATTTATCAAAAAAAGAAATTGAATCAGAAAAAAGAGAAGAGATTAGAGATAATTTAGGTGAAATAAAAGATATTTTAGATAAAACTGATTATACAAATGATAATATAAATGAATCTACTAGCTCAACAGATGATAAATTAGAAGAGTTTAAAGAAATAGTAGAAGAATTATCCTATGATGAAGAACTTAAAAATAAAATCCCAGTAACTGATATTAATGATGCTATGGATAGAGTAGTTATATGTGCTACTATGGAAGAATTTATAGATAAAACCGCTAATAGCTCAGAAACTTACGATGTTGCTTTGGCAATAAAAAATAAAAGTGAAAAAATTATTTTGCCACCTAATACACAATTAGAAGTTGTAGCAGTAGAAATATTAAAAACTTGTATTAATGATGATGCAACAATGCAAAAGGTAATCTCTTATATAGAAAGAAAGGCAGTTTATAAAAATAAAACTAATGCAGCTTTAGAGAGTTTACGTAGTAGTCTTAAAATCTCAGGATTAAGTGCTCGTAATTTAAATTATTTTGGAGATCAGTTCTTTGATTCTTTTGAAGCGATATGTAGAGAGTCGGGGATAAGTTTTGAATCGATGTTTGCGGATTATTTTAATACTTATTCAGCAAATAGAAGATATAATTCGCCAATGGATAAGTTTATTAGATTGTTTAATAAATTTAATGGTGGAGATGATAATACTAGAGCTTTATTAGAAGCAATGCTTGTTAAAAAAGCTATTTCTAGAGGATTAATAGCACGTAAATATAATAATTATTTAAAAGATGAGTATAAAAATTTAAACGTAAATGGTAGTGGCTATATTAATTTTAATGAAAATTCATTTAGAAATATTGGAGGTATAGCTTCCGATCAGGCACATTCAGTAAATATAGCTAGTGAAGGGCATTTAGGTAATAATAGTAATAGTTATCAAAGTGATATTAATACTTCTTCATCTATTGCTAGCGAAGAGGCAGGCTCTCCTTTAAATAATGTTCAAAATTTAAATGGCCTACAAGAACCTCATAGTGATGCGATTAGTCCTACATCTTTAAAAGTTAATAAAAAAAATAGGGCGAGAGTTGGGGTAGTAGATGCTAGTACTGCCGGAATAGTAACTACAAAGAGTCAAACTAATTCACGTACTATTGGAGCAGTTGGAAGAAGATTTGCTTCAAATACAAGTTTAAATCCAGCTTTATTACCAGAAGATGATTTGATTGATGATGATTCAAGTGAAGAGTTAGATGAAAATAATGATAATTTTGAAGGTGATAATTCTTTAATTCCTACTACTGGTGGTAGTGATTTAAATGATGAAAATGTAGAAGATGAAAATTTAAATGAACAAAGTGGGATTCCTAGTTTAGCAGATGGGTCAGATGATGCTCAGAAAAAAGATAAAAAAAGTAAAATATTAGAATTTATTAAAAAGAATCCTTGGACATGGGGGGCTATTGGTTTGGTTATCTTTTTACTATTTTTATTTCTTATTATAATTGCTTCAAGTAATGATGATAAAGGAATGAATGGTTCAATGGGGTATTATGATGCAGCTTGTAATTTTAATGATACAGAAGTTACGATAGTTGATTGTGAAGAAAATAAAGTTTTGACTAATTTAAATTTAAAAGATTATGTGATGAAGATGACTTATCTTTATACAAAAGATAATGATTATTCAGATGAGACCATAAAAGCTTTAATGATTATTCTTAAAACTAATGCGCTTAGTTTAGGGGGGTATAGTAGTAATAATAAAGATGTTACTATAAGAATTTGTGATGTTTATAATGGAACAGTTGATGAAAATGATTTATTTAATGGCGCTTTAGAAAACTTAAGTACTTTGGGTAGTTTATATGAACAAGTAAGTGAATACTTATTTATTTCGAATAGTTATAAATCTAGTATTTCTTCTTTATCTAGTACTAATGCGATTAAATTGGATGATGATATTATAGCGGATTTAGAAAAAAATGCTTCTTTGGGATTAAAATATGATGAAATACTCAATACTGTTTTTGCAGTTGATGAGGAAGAAAATATTACGATTAGTAATATTAGAGAAAACTTATTTTTAGGAGATTCTAGAACTTTAGGGATTTTATCTACTTCCGTAATTGAAGAAAACAATACAGTTTATGGTGTAGGTTATGGATATAACTGGTTAGTAGGAAGCAGTGGTTTTAATGGAACTACTAATGCTTCTAATGGGGGTATTAATGCTGTAAATTCTAAAATAGTAAATGGTAAACTTTATAATATAATTATTTGGCTTGGAGTTAATGATTTAGGTAATGTTAATAGTTATCTAGAAAAATATATAGAACTTGCAAGTGGATCGTGGAGTGGGCATAATATTTATGTTGTTTCAGTAGGTCCAGTTCAAGATAGTAAGTCTAAATATGCTAAAAATGAAAAAATAACTAGTTTTAATAATACAATTAAAGATGGTATTACTAATGCTAATTTAAGTAATTTAAAGTATATTGATTTGGGATATACAGAAAGTTCAATTAAAACATATGATAATGCTGGAGTTCATTATGGTAAAGAAGATTATAAAAATATTTATAATAAAATAATTAGTAATTTAAGTGATAGTTCAGGACCGAGTGTTATTAGCACTAAACTTTCTTTATATAAATTAAGTGATTATTGTACATATTATATGTTAACAGAAAATGATGCTTATTGGTGGCCAATTGGTAGTAAAGAACCTACTAATGGAAATATTTATGGTGATCTTCCTACTACAAAGACAATTACATCACCATTCGGGATAAGATATATCGATGGGAAAAAAAGTAATCATAAAGGTATTGATATTTCAGGGGGAGAAGCATGCTATTCTAATGTTATTATTGCTTCTAAAAGCGGAATTGTTAGAGCTTCTAGTGATGCTTGTCCAACTAATGGTTATTATGGTAATAAATGTGGTGGCGGTTATGGAAATTACGTTATCATAGGACATGATGATGGAACAGTTACAGTTTATGCCCATATGTCAAGTGGATCAATAACAGTAAAGGTTGGCGATACAGTTGCTCAAGGACAAAAAATAGGAATTATGGGAAGTAGTGGTTCTTCTACTGGGTGCCATTTGCATTTTGAAGTTCGTTTAGATGGAACAAAAGTTGATCCTATGAATTATGTTGATCCAGAACATCCAAGACCAATGAAATCTGTTTATACAGGAACAGGTGATGGAGGAACTGCTGATGAAAATAAAAAACTAGTTTGTGAATCTTTACTGGCAAGCGGTTATTCTAAAAATGCAGTAATTGGAATTATGATTAATATTTATCATGAAGGTAGGTTTTTAACTACTAATTTGGAAAATTGTTATGAAGAAAATGCTTGTTGTAAACTTAAGAATAATAAAACTAATCAATATTATGATTATGGATTTTGTGTACATCCAGAAATAAAAGGGTTTGGCTCAGATATGGGTTATACTAATGGAGTTGATTCAGGGGCTTATCCTAGAGATAAATTCATTAATGATAGAGCTGGTTATGGTTTGATTCAATGGACTAGTTCTGATCGTAAAGCAGGATTATATGATTATGCGAAAAGTAAAAATGCTTCGATTGGTTCTTTAGATGTACAGTTAGGATATTTATTACAAGAATTACAAAAGAAGCCATATGCTTTAACTTATAAATATATTACAGGAAATTATAGTGCTTTTGATACAGCTAAAACGTTTTGTTTAAATTTTGAAAGTCCTAGTAATAAGGAAACTGGTTGTCCAGATAGGGCTAATAAGTATTTGGCTGAATATACAGAGTATGTTAATAATGGTTGTAAATAATAAGGAGTTGATATAAGTGGAAGAACATAAAAAGAAAGTACTAGTATTAATTGGAGTTATTTTAATTATTATTGCTCTTGTAGCTATAATTTTAGGAATTATTTTTAAAGATGAAGGAAATAAGAAACTTCCTACTGAACCAAATGTAGGTGAAGATGTTATTTCAAAGGATATTGAAGAGCTTAAAGATGAAAGATTATTTTTTGCTCTTCAAAACTCAATAAATAGTTATTATAATATGCTTGCTAATAAAAATACAAAAGATTTACTTGATATATTGGATGAAGATTATAAAAAAGAAAAACAAATAAATAGTAGTAATATTTATAATGTTATTAATTCAGATTATGAGACTGTTAGTTATGTTGCTAAATCTATTTATTATAATCCTAATAGCTCTATTTCTTATTATTTTATTAATGGGTATTTAACAAATGTTACCATGATGGAAGATGATTATCAGTATTATAAAAGTGTTAACTTTTTAATTGTTGTTGATAATAAAACTAATTATTTGGTTATAAAACCTTTAGATAATAGTTTAAATATAGAATCTTTTGCTAAGAATTATAATATTAAAGATAAAAATATTACTAGTAAAAGTTTATTATCTTCTTATACAATTAGTGAAAAAAATAAGTTAACTGTTTATATAACAGAATTCTTAGATTTATTGGTTTATGATAATGAAAGAGCTTATTTGATGTTAGATGATAATACTAAAAAGAAATATAATGGTAAGGAAGATTTTGATAATCAAATTATAGAAATATATAATTCTTTATCTAGTTTAATATTTAGTTATTCTATTAAAGAAGTTAATGACGAAAAGGTTTATAGCATTATTGATAATAAACAAAATAAAATTACTATTTATGAAAAAAATATTATGAATTATAAAATAGGTTATTAAAGGAATGAGATTATGATAATTAATGTTTTATTAATTATTGTGGGATTTATATTATTAATTAAAGGGGCGGATTTTTTAGTTGGGGGTTCTAGTAAAGTTGCTAAAAAGTTTCATATACCAGAAATTATTATAGGTCTTACAATAGTATCTATTGGTACTTCGATGCCAGAACTTTTTGTTAGTATAACATCTGCGATAGAAGGATACTCAGATATGGCACTGGGGAATGTAATTGGAAGTAATGTTTGTAATTTATTACTTATATTAGGTTTATCTTCATGTATAAGACCAATTAAATTTCAAAAAGAAACAAGAACAATTGAACTTCCTTTGAGTTTAATTTTAACTGTAATTTTTTGGTTTATGTGTTTTACTAATAATATGATTAGTCGATATGAGGCAGTTATATTATTAGTTTTATTCTTGGGTTTTATTCTTTATACTATTTTTATGGGATTAGAGGGAAATGGAAATAAAGAAGATAAAACTGATGAAGAAATTAGAGAAGAAAAAAGTAAGTTTTTTATGTTAAAAAATATTACTTTAATTATAGTTGGAATAATTGCACTTAAATATGGGGGAGATTTTGTTGTAGATAATTCTGTAGAGATTGCTAAAATATTTAATATTAGTGATGCTATAATTAGCTTAACTATACTCGCTATTGGAACTAGTTTACCAGAACTTGTGACAAGTGTGACAGCAGCGATAAAGGGTAATAGTGATATTGCTATTGGTAATATTATTGGTTCTAATATATTTAATATGCTCATGATAATTGGAGCTTCAGCGGTTATTAAACCTATATATTATAATCCTGGTTATAATGTTCAAATGTTGATTTTGTTAATAGCAATTATATTTTTAGCTTTATTTCCATTTATTAAACCTAAAAATGAAATGAGTAGAGGAAATGGTATTGTTTATATTATAACTTATATTGTATA
>CANSWQ010000049.1 GCA_947650775.1 uncultured Mycoplasmatota bacterium | reverse complement strand
AAAATTTTGTATAATAGATGTAGGGAGGTATCATTATGTATGCTTATTGTGTGATAGAATATCCAGTAAAAACATTAGATAAAACTTTTACTTATATTATTCCAGAACATTTAAAAGATAAATTAAAAGTTGGAATGAAAGTAATGGTACCTTTTAATACAAGATTGGTTCATGGAATTGTTTTAAAAATAAGTGATACTTATGAAGATAGTTTCGAGCTAAAAGAAATTGGAAGAATTGAAGATGAATTTTTAGTTTTAAATAAAGAATTATTAGAGTTGGGACAGTTTTTAAAAGAAGAAACTTTATGTAATTTAATTACGGCTTATCAAACTATGCTTCCTAGTAGTTTAAAAATAAAGGACCAAAAAAGTGATTATAATAAATATGAAAAATATGTTTTGTTAAATGCTAGTATTTTAAAAGTAGAAGAATACATAAATACACATAGAGGAAAGAAATGTGATTTATTAGATTTATTAATTTTAAAGGGTGAAGTTAATAAAAAAGATGTTGATAGTAGTGCTGTAAGAGAATTAGAAAAGATTGGTTTAGTTAAAATAGAAGCTCGAAAAGTATTTAGAATAAATGCTAAAAGTAAGAATGTAGAATCTAAAAAGTTAAATGAAGAACAACAATATGTTTTTGATACGATAAAGGCTAATTTAAATAAAAATGATACTTTTTTAATTCATGGAGTTACTGGAAGTGGGAAAACTTTAGTATATATAAATCTGATTAAAGAAGTAATAAATGGTGGTAAAAATGCAATATTATTGGTTCCAGAAATAAGTTTAACGGAACAAATTATTAATATATTTTATGATTATTTTGGTGGTGATGTAGCTATTTTACATAGTGGATTATCAGTATCTGAAAAGTATGATGAATATGTAAAAATACTTGAAGGAAAAATAAAAATTGTTATTGGAACTAGAAGTGCAATTTTTGCGCCACTTGAAAATATTGGAATTATTATTATTGATGAAGAACATAGTGATACTTATAAACAAGATAATACTCCAAGATATAATGCTCTTCAAATAGCAGAGCAAAGATGTCTTTATCATAATGCTCCTTTAATTTTAGGTAGTGCTACACCGTCTTTAGAATCAATGGCTAGAGCTAAAAAGGGGGTATATAAACTTTTAAAAATGAATAATAGAGCTATTAGTAAATCTATGCCAGAATGTATTATTGTTGATATGAGTGAAGAAGCTAAAAAAAGAAATTTTATTATAAGTGAAGAGTTAGATAAAGAAATAAAAAATACTATTAATAGAAATGAACAAGTTTTATTACTGCTTAATCGAAGAGGTTTTTCAACTATTATTACTTGTAGTAATTGTGGGTATACTTATCGTTGTCCTCATTGTGAAATTAGTCTTACTTATCATAAAACTAGTAATAATCTTCGTTGTCATTATTGTGGTTTTACAAAAATTAAAGATGATATATGTCCAGAATGTCATGAGAAAGGTCTTAACTTTTTAGGGCTTGGAACTGAGAAGTTAGAAGAATTTATTAAAGAAAAATATAATACAAAAGTGCTTAGAATGGATGCTGATACAACTGCAAATAAAGGAATGCATGAGAAAATTATTAAAGCATTTCGGAATAAAGAAGCTTCTATTTTACTTGGTACCCAAATGATTAGTAAAGGTTTAGATTTTCCAGATTGTACTTTGGTAGGAATTATAAATGCTGATGCAACTTTAAATATTCCTGATTTTCGAAGTAGTGAGAGAACTTTTGAACTTATTAGTCAAGCTGCTGGTAGAAGTGGGCGAGGCGAAAAAATGGGTAAAGTAATTATTCAAACTTTTAATCCCGATAATGATACGATAAAAGCAGTTAAAAATTATGATTATGAAGGTTTCTATAATAACGAAATGAATATTAGAAAAGTGTTAAAGTATCCACCATATTATTTTATAGTGGCAATTAAAATATGTAGTAAAGATTATAAAATAGCTAGTGTGGAAGCTAGTAAAGTGGGTAATTACTTAAAGAAAAATGTTGATAGTACAAGTATTGTTTTAGGTCCTTCAACCGCGGCTAATTTTCGTTTGAAAAATATATATCGTTTTGGTATTATAGTTAAATATAGATTTGATAAAGATTTAAAAAAAGTATTAAAAGATTTAGATAATTTATATGCAACTAATAAAGATGTTTTTTTAGAAATAGATTTTAATCCTTTGCAAGTATAAAAATAATATAGTATAATTAAATAGAGGTGGATATTGTGGAGAATAAGTATAGTTTGACTACTGAACAAAATATCTTTGTAGCTAAAAGAAATATTGTTGATTATATTTGGAAAAGTGCTAATTTAGAAGGTATTGCTGTAACATATCCTGATACACAAACAATATATGATGGATTTTCGGTTAGTGGATATAAATTAGAAGAAATAAATGCGATAAATAATTTAAAAAAAACTTGGCAATTTATATTAAATGATATAGATATTGTTCTTAATTTTGCTTATATTTGTAAAATTAATGAGTTAGTTGGAGAGAATGTTTTTTATAATCCTGGTGTTATTAGAACTACTCCTGTTAATATTGGTGGGACTAGTTGGAAACCGGATTTTCCAATAGAAACTAAAATAAAAGAAGAATTAGAAGAATTGTTAAATAATAATGAAATATCAAAAACAGAACAAGCTATAAATGTAATGTTATGGGTAATGCGAAGACAAATGTTTATAGATGGAAATAAAAGAACTGCAATGTTAATAGCTAATAAAATAATGATAGAAAATGGATGCGGAATTATATCTATTCCTATTGAAAAACAAAATGAATTTTATAAATTACTTATTACATATTATGAAACAAATGATAGTAGTGTTATTTCTAAATTTATTTATGATAATGCTATTGATGGGATAGAATTATAAAGTTTTTGAATAAAAGTAATCCTTTTTACTCTTAAATAGGGGTAGAAAGGATTTTTATATGGCAAGATATAAAGTAGATATTACAGGAATTAATACTAATGAATTAAAAGTTTTAACTGGAGATGAAACAATAAAATTATTTGAAAGGTATAGAGCAGGTGATGAAAAAGCTAAAGAAGAACTTGTTAATGGTAACTTAAAATTAGTTCTTAGTATCCTTAGAAGTTTTAATAAAGGTAATTATAATATGGATGATTTGTTTCAAGTAGGAGTTATAGGACTTATTAAAGCAATAGATAATTTTGATTTATCTTATAATCTTAAACTTTCAACATATGCAGTGCCTTTAATTTTAGGAGAAGTAAAAAGATATATTAGAGATAATACTAGTGTAAGAGTGAGTCGTAGTATTAAGGATTTAGCTTATAGTATTATTGGGTTTAAAGAAGAATATTTTAATAAAAATGGGGTTGAACCTACTAATGAAGAGGTTGCTAAAGCACTGGATATTGAAGAATATAAAATATCTTATGCACTTGATGCTTTAAAAGAACCGATGAGTATTTTTGAACCTATTTATAATGATGGAGGAGATACGATTTATTTACAAGACCAAATCGCGGATAAAAAAGATTTGAATAGTGATAAAGATATGCTTATTTCTCTACGTAGAGGTTTAAATCAAATAAAGACGCGAGAAAGAGAAGTTTTAGTTGAAAGATATATAGTTGGTAAAACTCAAATGGAAATAGCTGAGGCTTTAAATATTAGTCAAGCTCAAGTTTCGCGTATTGAAAAAAATGCAATTCTTAGTTTAAAAAGAATTATAAAGTAATTGTAAATTAGTAATCTTTTTATATTAAATTTTAAAAATTCTCTTCTTTTTTTCTTTCCTTGTGATATAATGTTTATAGAAAGGAGTAGAGTTTTTGATGAAACGTGTAGGTTTATTTTTAGCAACAATTTCAATGGTATTTTTACTTACTGCTTGTGGTGGTAAAGAAAAGAAACTTGACTGTAATATATCTATGGAGGAAGCTGGAGTTACTGTTAACCAAAACTTTTTATGGAGTTTTGAAGGAAATGGAAAATTCAAATCTGCTATATTAACTCAAGAAGCTATTGTTAGTGATGAAGTATTAAAAACTAGAAGTTTAGATGAATACAAGAAATTATTTGATACATCTATTAAATCACAATACAAAAACCTTGATAAATTAGATTATACAGTTAATACTGAAGGCGACAATAAAGTTATATTTAAATTAAACTTTAAAGATATCGATTCTGTAGCTACATTAACTGGTAAAACTAATGCTAAAGCTAGTAAAAAAGACTTTGAGAATATTAAAAAGCTTTATGAAGATAATAGTATCTCAGGTCAAAAGTATACTTGTACAGTAAAATAAGGAAGTGAAAACTCTATTTGAAGTTTAATACTTCTTTTTATTTTGTATTTTTTTAATTTTTAAACATAAATTTTAATAGGTGAAGTTTATGCGTTTAAGTGAATTACAAACAAAAATGGTTATTAATACAAATGATGGTAGACATCTAGGGATTATTGGGGATGCGGAAGTTACTAGTACAGGACAAATAAAGTTTTTTTCGGTTATGCCTAAAAAGTTTTTTAGAAGACTTTTTAAAAATGAAACGGAAGTAAATGTAACTTTTGAACAAATTGTTAAAATAGGTGAAGATGTTATATTGGTAGATTTATAAATTTATGATATACTTTAAATAGGTGGATTTTATGAATAAGAAAACATATGTAATAGCTATTTTTATATTGTTGTTTGATCAATTATCTAAAAGTTTAATAGAAATATATTTTAAGTTAAATGAAAGCTTTGTAATTGTAAAAGATTTTTTTAGTATTACAGTTGCTCATAATACAGGGGGAGCTTGGAGTATCCTTAATAATCATAGTTACTTATTTATTATATTTTCAGTAGTAGCATTAATAGTTTTAATAAGATTTATGTTTCAATTTAAAAATAATTTAAGAAATAATATTGCTTTTGCTTGTACTGTTGCAGGAATAATGTCTAATTTGGCAGACAGATTATTTTTGGGTTATGTAAGAGATTTTTTAGATTTTACAGTATTAGGATATGATTATCCAATATTTAATATTGCAGATATAGCAATAGTAGTAGGAGTCCTATTACTTATAGTAGCAATCGTTAAAGGAGAAGACAAAAAAGATGGAAATAGTAAGTAATGTAGAAAATGTTAGAATAGATAAATATTTAAGTGATAATACAGAATATTCAAGAGAGTTTATTCAAAAGTTAATAGAAAATAATTTGGTTTTAGTAAATGATAAAAAAGTAAAAGCTAGCTATAAAGTGGAAATTAATGATAAAATCATTATTAATGATGAAGACTTTAAGGAAGAATGTGATATTGTTCCGACTAAAATGGATTTAGATATAGTTTATGAAGATGAAAATGTAATGGTTATTAATAAACCAAGTGGTTTAGTAGTGCATCCAGGAAGTGGAAATTATACCAATACTTTAGTTAATGGACTTATCTATTATACAAATAATTTAAGTGATATAAATGGAGAAGTTAGACCGGGAATAGTTCATAGAATTGATAAAGATACTAGTGGATTACTTTTAATTGCCAAAACTAATAAGGCTCATGAAATACTCGCAGAAGATTTTAAAGAAAAACGGGTAAAAAGAGAATATATAGCGCTTTTAAATGGAGTTTTTAAACAGGGCAGTGCAACTATAGATGCTCCAATTGGAAGAGATAAAAATTTTAGAGAAAGAATGTGTGTTACCGCAGAAAATAGTAAAAGTGCAGTTACACATATGAAAGTTTTAAAAAGATATAGTAATTATACTTTAGTAAGTTGTATCCTTGATACAGGAAGAACTCATCAAATTAGAGTGCATATGGCTTATATTGGTTATCCGGTTCATAATGATCCAGTTTATGCGAAAAAAGAAGCTACAAGTTTTGGACAATTTCTTCATTCATATAAAATGAAATTTGTTCATCCGATAACTAATAAGGAAATGGAATTTGAAGCGCCACTTCCTCCCGAGTTTAAAAGATTTTTAGAAACAATTGATTAATAAATAAAGAAAGAGTAGGTAGTAGATATGACAGATATTGAAATAGCAAGTAAAATAAAAGGAAAAAATATTTTAGAGATTGCAAAGAATTTAAGTATTCCTAGTGATGCTTTAGAGTTTTATGGGAATTATAAGGCTAAAATAAATTTTACAAAAATTAAAAATAATAAAAAAGGTAAATTAGTTTTAGTAACAGCAATATCACCAACACCATATGGTGAGGGTAAAACAACAGTTAGTATTGGGCTTGATGATGCATTATGTAAAATGGGTAAGAAAAGTATACTTGCTCTTCGTGAACCTTCTTTGGGACCGGTTTTTGGAATGAAAGGAGGAGCAACAGGTGGTGGATATTCACAAATTATTCCGATGGAAGATATTAATCTTCATTTTACAGGAGATTTTCATGCGATAACTACCGCGAATAATTTACTTTGTGCAGCAATAGATAATCATCTTTATTTTGGTAATAGTTTAAATATTAATCCTAATTCTATTACATTTTCTAGATGTATGGATATGAATGATAGAGCTCTTCGAACTATAAAAGTTGGTTTATCTAGTAGTAAAGAAATAGAAAGAGAAGATCATTTTAATATTACAGCAGCGAGTGAACT
>CANSWQ010000048.1 GCA_947650775.1 uncultured Mycoplasmatota bacterium | reverse complement strand
CTAGTAAAGCATTTTCCATTCTTCTTTTGCCTTCAAAACGGAATGGTTTAGTTACGATACCTACTGTTAGAGCACCAGATTCTTGGGCTATTTCAGCGATTACAGGAGCTGCACCTGTACCAGTTCCGCCACCCATACCACAAGCAACAAAAACCATGTCTGCACCTTTTACTACTTCTTCTAAATCGGCTTTAGATTCAATAGCTGCTGCACGTCCTATTTCAGGATTAGCTCCTGCTCCTAAACCTTCTGTAATTGTTGAACCGATTTGAATTTTATTTTCACAACTTGAAGCATTTAATACTTGTAAGTCGGTATTTACAATAATAAACTCTACCCCTTTTACGCCTTCTTCAATCATACGGTTAACAGCATTATTACCGCCGCCACCAACACCGATAACTTTAATTTTGGCTATTTGGTCCATTTGTAATCCGTTCATATGCATCCTCCTTAATTATCAAAAAAATATCCAAATAATTTTCCTAAGATGGAATTTTCATTTATATTTACTTTTTTATGGACTCCACTTAATATTTCTAATTCCTCAGGATTCCATACACAATACTCTTTATTCTTTAGTTTTAATCTTCCATTATAATATTTTATAATTCCTATTCCAGTTGCAAATTTGTTACTTCTTGCACCTACAATATCTATTTTACCAAGAATATGCGGTTTAGTAAAGACTTTATCTAATAAAATGTTAAAATCTCTTAATTCAGATGTTCCGCCTGTAACAAATATATAATCTATGTTCTTGTGCGTTAATAAATTCATTTGCTTCTTGGATAACTCTAATATTTCCGTTAATCTGCTTTCGATTATATCACTTAAATCCTTTTGATTAATTAAAATATTATCGCCCATTCTGTCTGTTAAACTACTTTTTTCTAAATTATCAGACATATCTGAACAAGCAAGTCCTAAATTTTCTTTTAATTCACGTGCATCTTTTTTAGTGATTTTATAAATATAAGCGATATCATTATCAATGTTTGCTCCACCTAATTCTATAACTTCAGATTTCATTAGTATCCCTTTGTTATATATAGATACACTGGTTGTTTCTTCACCAATATTTATAATCGCACTTATGCCATTTGTTAATTCTTTTCGTTTGTTTGAGGCAAAATCTGCTAGAGAAGTAGTTACAACATCTATCGTTTTTATTCCTATCATTTCTAAAACTTTTATAAAATTATTAATATTATTTTTAGGAGCAGTTACTAAAACCGCTTTAATTGTTAATTTCTTTCCTAACATATTTATAGGATTTTTAACTATTTCTTCATCAACTTTATATCGGGTCGGAATAATACTTATAAGCTCGGTATTTTCTGCTAATTTATTGTATGATGCGGAGTGCATAGCTCTTATTAAATCTTGATAGGTTACTACTCCATCTTCATTTGTTATAGAACTTACTCCTTCACTAATTATACTTTCTGTAAAATAAGCTGGTATTCCTAATATAACTTCATTTATAGGTATTCCAAGCATTTCTTCGGCTTTATGAAATGTCTCTTTTAAGACAGGGATTAATTCTTCTTTGTTTGCTATTAGGCCTTTTCGTATTCCTTTACTAGGTACTTCGGAAACACAAAGAACATTTAGTGATTGCTTAATAAATTCACCAACTATTAATTTTATAGAACTTGAACCAATGTCTAGACTAGCAATTATTCTTCTCATAGTTTCCTCCTATTTTTATATGTTAATTATACTTTATATTAAAGGTAATTTCAAGATTATAAAGAAAAAAAGTTCCATCTCTAGAACTCTAAATTAATTTATTATATTGGCTTTTTTATTATTTATGCTTTTTTAATGCTCTACGCATTTCTCTTTGAGCATATGAAGTCATTGCATAACTTAAGCTTTCTTTAGATTGACAAATTTTACTTTCATCCGTTAATATATTTACATTATCGCCATTTTGTAAAACATAGTTAGTTTGGACATTTATTCCATTAACAATGGCCCCAATTGCTTTTGCTCCTACTTCGGTATGTAATCTAAAGGCTAAATCTAAGACAGTTGCTCCAATTGGAAAAGAATATTCATCGCCATTTTTGGTAGTTATGGTTATTTGTTTAGATAGAATCTCTCTTTTTATATGCTTAAAATAATTATCATTATCTTTATGTAAATCACCGATACTTTGAAGTGACATAACAAAAGGATTTGAAGCATTTAAAGAATCTTGGATATCTTTAATATTGCTATTTGGATAAAGTTCTGTTAATGCAGAAATCCCGTAATCATTAACTAATTTCATTTTATTAGTACATATTTTAAAATCTATGGTGTATCCTGAAAGATTTCTTACTTCAAAATGAATAGCTTTATAGCCATTAGCTTTTGGTGAGGCGATAAAATCTATTGTTTTACTTTCATAGGGTTTATAAAGTCTAGATAAAATATTTAAAACTTCATAACAATCTTCTTCTTGTTCAACATTTATTTCAAAACTTAATAAGCCTGGAACATCTGAAACTTTACTTTTGTTCTCTCTTTTTAAATATCTGTTTACTTCCGAGAAACTTTTGGTTTTAGCTCTTACATCGTGAGATATATTTCTTTTTACTAAAGCATTTTCTATTGTTTCTAAAATCCATTCGATTTTTTCAACATTTTTAGTTTCGAAATTCTTAATATTTCCTCTTATCTCTCTAAATGTACTATTTTGTAAATACATGTTACTTATATCTTCTAATTCAGTTGCTATTAAATATGCACCTATACGTTTAGCAAGGGGTACAAAAAGTGTGATAGTTTCAACGCTTTTAGCGTTTTGTTTAGCATTAGATTCAATTTTTAGTTCTTCTATTGGAGAATTAGATTTTTCATATTTTTCAATTAAAGCTTTATCTCCCTTATATATTAAAGTTCGCATATTGTGAGTTCTATCTGCTATTTTAATCATTATTACTCTTATATCTTTAGCACAATTTCTAAGTAAAATACAATCATTATATTTTTCTTCTTCACTTTTACTTGCATAATTTAAGTTTTTCATTTTGGAAACACTTGCTACTAAATAAGCGATATCTGTATTAAACATTTTAGCTAGTTCTTCTTCAGTGATACCAGTATCCTCGATAGTATCATGAAGTAATGCTGCACATATAGCATCACAGTCTATTAAATGCATTTCTGTTAAAAGAATATAAGCAACACGAATCGGATGAATTATATAAGGTTCACCACTTTTTCTTTTTTGACCACGATGTAAGTCATTTGCACACTTATAGGCTTTAATAATTAAGTCTATTTGTTCTTCATTAAAATGTTTGTTGCATTCTAAAATTAAGTTTTTAACCATATCTATGTCGTCTTGATATAATGCTGATAATTTGTCTAATTCTTCTATTATATTAAACTTCATACATAGAGCCCCCACTTTTTAAAAAATATGCTATATATTATCAAATTTTTAGTAGAATGTCAATTAATTTTTTTTATAGTATTACTTCAAAAGTTAAATGCAACTTTTTTATTTGAGTTTTATTTGATATGAAATATTTCTTATAGTTACTATAGCATAAATATTATCAGCATCATATATTGTGTCAGGAACCTTTATTATTAGCTTATCTTTATAATTCTCGGGATTTAATAATTCTGCTTTGGTAGTGTATTCTTTACCGTTATATAAATATTTAATTTCTAAAAAATCATTAAAGAAAGTTTTATAATCTCTATTTAGCGAAACATATTCACTTTCTTCATCTAATAGTAATTCATAATCTAGAACTATTAGAGTTTTATTGTTTTTATTTGGATAAACAGATCTTGAATCTGTTATACATTTTCCGTTATTACATACTTGATATTCATATCTATCAGTTAATTCATATTCTTTAATATTTAATGTGCTCTTGTTTAAACTTGTCTTGTCTAAATTTATATTTGTTCCTTTATTAAAAGTATTACTTGTAACTTTACTTGGAATAACCGTTGGCTTTAGTTTTATTTCCTTATTTATAATACCTAAAGTGCCCGTTGTATCTATTCTAGAATACGCCTCTAAATGAAAATTACCATTTATTAAGTGCTTATCAATTTCATAGACTAATATATAATTAGTTGTGGTTTTTCCTTTTATTTTACTTCCTGTATACGGATTACCATAATCAGAAAAATATGCGCCCATAGATAAACTTGGTTGGACTCTTTTTTTATTTACTATTAATCCTAAGTTTTCTTGATTAAACTCTTTTTCTATTTCATAAGAATTTTTTAACTCTAATAATAATACTACATAACTTTTATCTTTGGAAATAATTTTGCCATTTTTATTTAAATCAGATATAAAACTATCTTTAACCTTAATACTAATAGAACCAAAAGAAAAATATTCATTTTCTTTGTATACTTTCTCTTTTATTTCTCTATTGCTATACATAATTGTGCCTGTAATGATTATACCTATAATTATAATTACATTAACGATAAATTTATTTTCTAAATAATAATATTTTAATTCCCGAAAAAATCTTCTAATGGTTCTTTTAGTTTCATATGTATTTCTACCTACTAAAAATTCAAATTCTTCACTATCTTCGCTACTTATCTCTAAATCTTCTAAATCACTTTTAAAATTGAATTTCTTGATGTTAAAACCTATACCTCTTATAAAGGTGATTCCTGCAAAAGCATATTCACTTATATATATTATAAATCCAATGTCTCTTATAAAACGAGATAGAACATCGTCTAGTGTGTCAGCTTCAACTGCATTAAATAATCCAAAACTAATGGTAATAAGTAAAAATATTATAATATAATATATAATACATACATTGTATAATTTTGTTGGTTTATTTTTTTGTTGTAAGAGAACTGACAAGGCAATAAATACAAATAGTATTATAATAACCGATATATACATTAATATATTTATATAATGACTACTTATATTGGTTAATACTTCACTGAAATTTAATGTATATCCATAAGTTACATAATTGTTAAAAAAATAAACTATTGCTCTTGTTTTTATAATTAAATATATTATTGGAATTAACAACAATAAATGAATTGTTCTAAAGTGTTTTATTATAAATGCATATGGTTTTTTTAGGATCATATTAGCCACCTACCATACTAATTTTAGCAAACTAATACTCCTTTGTAAATTAATTATCACTTTTTTTTAGTTTTTTCTTAAAAAGTGTTGACAAAAACCCTTTTATCATTTAATATAACAATCACCAATTCACTTAAACAAGGCGAATTGGTGCTAGTATCACACTAGTCAACCCCTTTTTATTCTTTTAAGAAGCTGTCTTCAGGGGGCAGCTTCATTTTTTTGCAAAAATATAACTCAAAGATGGTTTTTCTTTGAGTTTTTTTATATTTATTCCATATTATCTAATGCATATTTAATAGCCTCTATTACAAATTTAGTAAAACTATTTTTGCCTTTTGCTTTATTTATTTTATCAAATAATTCTTTGCTGAATCTAATGTTTCGAAATATATATTTTTCTTTTTCTTCTATTTTAAATTTCATACCAAAACCTCAATAAATATTAAGCCACAACATAGGGATTAGTTTGTGTTCCATTACCTGAAGAAAATGCTACATCAGAACGAAGATTTATGACTGGACGCAAACCAAATGAAAGATTTACAAAATTAGCACTTAGAGCACCATTTGCATACACATAGAACATGTTAGCTCCTCTAGAAGAACTATCAGCCCACCAATTATATGGAGACATAGTCCAGTAGTAATTACCATTGTATAGGTAATATGAATTATTTGGTGTATTCCATTTTGCTCCTGCCATTATTACTTCGTCCATTGTTATCGTTCCTACTTTTAATGTATATGTATCTCCTGATGGACAACCTAACGTCGGATTTACGCTTAATGAATTTTTAGCTCCACTTCTATCATACCCGGCATAATAGAATGCATTTGATGGTTGGCTTGACCAACTATATCCTGATGCTACATTTCTATCGTTACAATATCTTCCATCAGCTATTTTTGATGAATAAGTCGTATTATTTCCTATATTGTTATTATACCATGCTTCATTTTGAGTCTTTAAAATTGATTCTGCTCCACTTGTTGTTCTTTGACTTCCTGTTGTATATGTATATCCTACATATTCTGAACGTTCACGTCCTGAATTATACATTCGACTTTCTACTAAACTATTTGGAGCATATTCTCCATTAGCAAAACATGCTGTTCCACCATATATTAAACGTATTGTTCCGTCACCATTAATTCTTATTATTCTCCAACACTTTCCAGCAAACTTAACATAGTTGTTGGTTACAGACCCACGCCAATAATATGAATATCCTCCGTACACACCATCTACCGCTTTATATACACCTTCATTAGTCGTGGCTGCTTGACTAAAATCTGGTGTACCTGTATTAACTGTTATGTTTCCAAGGATTATATCACTAGCTGTCGGTTTATTTGTAGTTGCACTTTTTGTTGTTGTATCACTTTGATTTCCTGCGGCATCTTTTACATATACTTTAATTATATATGTTGTTCCAGCCGTTAGTCCTGTAAATTTATATGTGTTTGTTGTTCCTTTTACTGGTGTATTACTATTTATTTGATACCAGTATTCTGTTACTCCTTCATTATCTGTTGCTGTTACACT
>CANSWQ010000047.1 GCA_947650775.1 uncultured Mycoplasmatota bacterium | reverse complement strand
ATTAGAACAGCAGCTAATGATAAAGATAATCATGGCTTTAAAAAAGGATTCAATGCTTTTAAAGCAGGAATGGGAGCTGGCGCTAGAGGTTTATGGCATGGAAATAAAGCTGAAAAGTTTAGCGATATGCCTAAAGCAGCTGGTACAGCAGCATCAAATACTCTAGCAAAACGAGCTAAAGTTAAAGCAGCTGGTGGAAACTTAAAATATTTAGATGAATGGCGTAAAGATAAAGCTAAAGACTTTGAAGCTTGGAGAACAGGCGGATTTGAAGCTCAACAAAAAATGATTGAACAACTTAATACAATTACTAAAGAAGCAGAAACTATTAAAACAAATACAGAGGGAGCTGTAAAAGATAAAAAATATGTATTTAGTATGAAAGATACATTTAACGAAGATGGGACTTTAGCAACTCCTGAGACACACACATCCTCTACAGGAGAAACTATTGTAATAGATGATACTACATCTTTAAGTGCAGTTGAATCAATAATTAAAACATTAAATGGTACAGGAAGCGTCGAGGATGCTAAATATGCTGATAAATTAAATAATGATATTCAAAAAAGAGCAAAAGAAATAGGCAAAAGACTTAGTAAAGTTGCTACTGGAGAATTATCAGCAGAAAAATTTGAAGAAAATAATATTGTTAAATCGGTTTCTGGAGATATTACTTCCAAAATGTTCGAGGTTAAAGACAAAATGGGAGTTGAATTAAATCAAGCAAAACAATCATTTGAAACATTAAAAGATAGAATTGCAGAAAATCCAACCATTGCCAGTTATGAGAGTATAAAAGAAAAACAAATACCAGACCCTGTCACTGGTAAAAGAAAGATTGCTGAAAAACTTTCTGATTTAGAAATAGACCAATCTTCAGATTTAGCAGATGCTTTAAAAATAGAGTCAGCTAGAATTCAACGTGAAATTACACTTGAACAAGAAAGAAGAAAGGCTAAAGAGAAGAAATAATGTTTCGGCTAAATAAATTAAAAAATTGGGCACATAGTAGTATTTCTGATGATAAAAATGAAATCGAGACATATCAAGTATTCCAAGATGAGATAAATCATATAAATCAAACAATTGAAGAGTTTATCAAAGAAGAAGGCGCAGATAATCATTTATTACATGTTTTATATAAAGGCAGTTTAGTTTCACTTTCTCTCTTAGAAACATTAAAAAGTTCAATATTAAATAATAATAGATTAAGTTTACAAGATAGAATTAAAGAAAGTTCTTTAATTGATGATGCTTATCGAAAGGGATTAGATAAAGTAAGAAATAAAATAATAAGTATGTCAAGCAAACCAGATAATGTCTATTTAAGTAAAATATCTAGTTCTTTAAATATAATAAATACATTGTTAAAAAGATACTTACATTTAATAGCAATTCAAAAAAGTGGATTAACATCTATTTCAAATTATGTTGAATTAAAACAATTAGAAGATAGTATTAAAATAAGAATTAGTGAATTAAACTATAGAATAACAACTGACACAATGAAAAGATAGAAGCTATTACATCATAGTTTCTTTTTTTAAAAAATTTTTTCTAAATTACAGATTTTATCTTTTTAGATAGATTTTTTTACAGAATTTATGTTTTCTGCTAAGCAGATTTTATATAATTATAAGACAGATTTTAGCAAATCTGTTTTTGACATTTAATAATTAATATGATACTTTTCTATTATGAAAGGGAAAATACTATGACAGAGCAAGATTATTATATCGAAATAGAAAGTTATATAAAGAAAAATGAATTAAATAAGAAAATAAGAATTTTAGAAGAAAATTATGATACTTTAAATAATTATTGGAACATAGGTAAATTATTAGTAGAATTACAAAATGGCGAAAAAAGAGCCAATTATGGTGATGAATTAATAAAGAAATGGAGTATAGAATTTACAAAACGTTATGGTAAAGGATACAACAGAGCAAATTTGTTTAAATTTCGCCAATTTTACTTAGCATTTCCAATCATCTCCCCACTGGGGAGACAATTGACTTGGAGCCATATAAGAGAAGTGCTTCCTATAAAAGACCCTAATAAGCGCAACTATTACTTGAATCTATGTATAGAAAGAAAATTATCAAAAAGAAAATTAATTGAAGAAATTAAATCAAATAGTTATGAAAGATTAATAAATAAACCAAATCATATAGAAATAATTTTTCCTAAAAAAGAGTATTCAATTTTAGATGGAATGAAAAATCCTATAATTATAAAAATAGATAAGAATAAATCTATTAAAAGTGAAAGAGATTTAGAGCTAACAATATTATCTGAAATAGAATTTATACTAACTCAGTTTGGAAGTGGTTTTACTTTTGTAGGTAGTGAGTATAAAATAAATAATTATCGTATAGACATATTATTATTTAATTATGAATTAAATTGCTTTGTTGTTGTAGAATTAAAATTAAGAAAATTAAAAATTGAAGATAAAGCACAAGTAGAGATGTATATGAAATTAGTTGATGATAATTTAAAAAAATCTTTTCATAATAAAACTATTGGAATTATAATAAACAAAGAAAGTGACAAGTTTATTGCTAATTTTATTAGAAGTGAAAGGGTATTTCCTTTAGAATATAAAATAGAAGAATTTAAATAAATATTAAAAATACATCTACCCCTTTAAAAGTAATTATGTTATAATAAATAAGTAAAATAGGAGTGATTAGTTTGAACAATTATTTAATTCCAGCTAACTCTAAAAAATCAATGTTAATATTAGGTTTTTTTACAATGACTGATTTAATATTATTTGGTTCTGGAGTTGGTATTACATTAATTTTATTAATGACAATCCATAGTACTAAAATAGGAGTTATGTTATTGATATTATGTCCAGCATTAATAACAGGTTTTTTAGTAATGCCAGTGCCATTTTATCATAACGTTTTACAATTTATTACAAACGTCTATACATTTTATAGTGAGCAAAGACATTATTTATGGAAAGGATGGTGTTATAATGGCGAAGAGTAATTATAAATATAGTGAAGATTGGTTACCAATTAAACAAATATTAAACGGAATGATTCAACTAGATAATGGGGAATTTGTAACAGGAGTAAAAGTTCATCCAAGAAATATATTTATATCAGATCAAGGATTACAAAATGCGATTATTGGTAATTTAAGAAATTTTTACAATTCTATAAGTTTTGAATTTTGGTTAATAATCGCTGATAGACCAGTAGATATAGGGGTTTATTTATCCCAACTTCAAATTTTATATAATGATAATAACACCAGTCAAATTCAAAAGAAATTAATTATGGAAGATATTAATAAAGCTAATATGTTTATGAGTGCCGAATATAACGTTGTTGATACCGAGTATTATATTTTGTTTAAAGAAAAGAGAATGGAATTAATCCAAAAGAAATTACATACATTAATAAGTGGTTTAGCTAATTCTGGACTAAATTCATCACAAACTTCAAATGATGATTTAAGAATGGTTTTAGATAATTTCTTAAACGGTGGGGCACATACAAGTTTTGGGACGGTGATGAGTTAATGAGCGTAAAAAGTGAAGTAGCTCCAAAAGGAATGGAGTTTAAACCAACTGAATTTACATTAGGTGGTAAATATTGTACTGTTATGACAATTATCAGTTTTCCCAAAAGTATATATATTGGATATTTATCAGATATTACAAGTATAAGTGGGGTTAAAGTATCAATTAAGCATATCCCAATTGAATTTAGTACATTACAAAAAATGTTAAATAAAGAAATCGCAGATTTAAAAATGCGCTATCAAAGTGAAAGAGACAAAACAACACAAGAGAGATTAAGACAAGATTATGAATCATTAGAGCAATTCATATCAATGCTTGCAGCTACTCAAGCTAAAATCTTTGATTTTCAAATGCATGTTATGATAAGCGCTGATTCTAAAGAAGATTTAGAAATCAAGAAAATGCAAGTTAGAACATATTTAGATGCTTTAGGTATGAGAGGAATAAGTTTGATGTTTGAACAAGAAAAAGTCCTTCAATCAATAATTCCTATCTTCCCTAAACAAGATATAGAAACTAGAATAGGAACACCAATTCCATCAATTACAGTCGCAGCTATGTATCCATTTGTCTTTGATAGTATTAAAGACCCAGGCAATGCTACATTATTCGGAGTTGATTTCTCAGGCGGAGTTGTATTATTTAATCAATTTTTATATCAAATAAAAAAGGAGAGTAATCGTAATAATGCCAATATGATTTTATTAGGAACATCAGGTTCTGGAAAATCAACCGCTGCTAAATTATTACTTAGAACTCATTTAAGAAATGGATGCAAAGTAGTATGTATCGACCCTGAAGGCGAACTTGAAGATATGGCTAAAACTCTTGGAGGAGACTTCTTAGATTTAGGTAAAGGCGGAGAATTTGGTATGGTCAATCCTCTCGAAGTTGTAGTAGATGCTGATGAAGAAGAAATAGCCCAAGGCTTAGGATATACAATCCTAACAAGAACACTACAACAATTAAAAGCCTTTATGAAATACTTATATCCATCAATAGAAGAAGACGTTTTAACTATGTTTAGTGAAGTAGTTCAAGATACTTATAAAAGATATCGTATTGATTTTGAAACTAATTTTACTAGTTTATCAAGTAATGACTTTCCAACCTTTGATGATGTATATGCAACTATAAAAGGAAAATTATTATCAATGCCAGATGCTACTCGTGAAAGAGATGTTATGGAGCGTCTTGAACTTAAGATTAGACCACTTACCAAAGAACTTAGATATTATTTCACAGGTCATACAACCTTAAGATTTAATAGTGATTTTATTGTATTTAATATTAGAGAATTAATGAATAGTGATGAAAACATTAAAAACGCTTTATTCTTCAACATTTTAAAATATGCATGGGGCTTATGTTTAGATAAAAATATAAATACAGTTATGATGGTTGATGAAGCCCATGTATTATTATCTAGTAGAAATGAATTAGGTGCAGAATTCTTAGCTCAAATTCAAAGACGTTCAAGAAAATACAATACAGGTACAATTATTATTACGCAACAACCAACAGACTTTGCCGCACCTAATATGATAGTTCATGGTAAAGCAATATTTGACAATGCTGCTTATTATGTAGTAATGGGACTTAGAAAACAAGCAGTAGATGATTTAGCTAAATTAATAGATTTAAATGAATCAGAAAAAGATAGTATCAAATATTACAATCAAGGAGAAGCATTATTTATCTGTGGTAATAGAAGAATGCGAATTAATATAGTAGTTACTCAAGAAGAGTTAGATTCATTTGGTTCTGGTGGCGGATTATAACCAACAAAAAAACTAATTCATATATTGCAGATTTAAAAAATGAAATTTTATAAAATCAAATATTATTTAGAGATTATTTGAAACTTTAAATGAATTTAATAGAAAGAAGTAAATATGAATAAAGATATTAAAATAGAAAATGATGAAAGTGTATTTAATTATAGAATTGCTATTGTTATTAAAAATAATGGTAAAATTCTTGTTCAAAAAGATGATAGAGTATCTCATATTACATTACCCGGTGGAAGATGTGAATTAGGAGAGACCTCTATAGAAACAGCAATAAGAGAATTTAAAGAAGAAACAGGCATTGATATCAAATATCTAAGAAGTATAGGAATGATTGAAAACTTTTTCACTTCTAGTTTCAATAATAAAAAATATCATGAAATATTATTAATAAATGAAATGGAGTTTATTAAAAAAGATTATTATAATAAAGATGAACTAAATAATATTGAAGAAAAAAAGAAAGAACATTTAAAATATATATGGATAGATGAAAATGAATTAAAGGTTTCTGATTTTAGACCAGAGTTATTAATAGACTTATTAGATAGAAAAGATTTTCAACATATAATTAATAGAGATTAAAAAATGATTAAATAAAAATTAAATAATTTGTGAGACTATTGACAAAAGAGATTTTGGTAGTAGTCTTTTTTTATTAAAAAAATTATTGCAAATAAAGGCTTTTAAAATAGCTACATATTTTTTTAGCTCATATATTAGTTATGAAAGGAGTTAGAATATGAGTAATAGTAATTTACATCGTGCTCAACATAAAATAGATTGTTTTAATAAAAACCATCCCAATGTTGGCGGATGCTGCTGTTCAGGAAGACAAATCCCTGGACCTACAGGACCAACAGGTCCTACTGGTCCTTCTGGTGGACCAACAGGGCCAACCGGAGCTACTGGCCCTCAAGGATTGCAAGGTCCACAAGGATTACAAGGCCCTCAAGGTATTCAGGGTATAGCTGGTCCAACTGGAGCCACAGGAGCAACAGGCTCAACTGGCCCTCAAGGATTGCAAGGGCCTCAAGGTATTCAAGGCGCAACAGGTCCAACTGGAGCCACAGGAGCAACAGGCTCAACTGGTCCACAAGGATTACAAGGTCCACAAGGTATTCAGGGTGTAACTGGTCCAACTGGTGCCACTGGAGCAACAGGTTCAACTGGTCCTCAAGGATTGCAAGGACCACAAGGTATTCAGGGTGTAACTGGTCCAACTGGAGCAACTGGAGCAACAGGTTCAACCGGACCACAAGGATTACAAGGACCACAAGGTATTCAAGGTGTAACAGGTCCTACAG